>JAITAR010000017.1 GCA_031284025.1 Rickettsiales bacterium
CGAAGATGGTTTTTCCCGTGAAATTTAGGCTATTTCTGTTGCTGCCGTCGGTTCCCCAGGAGTAGATAGCTCCTCCTCGAGATCTAGTCTGATTATTGCTAAAAGTAAGGCCTTCTAGGTTGACTACTACTCCTTTGCTCATATGGATAGCCCCACCACCACTGTTGTGGTCAGATACAACCCCACTACTGCCATTCTCCAGATGTAGATTTTTCAGTGAAATATTTTTTGCATTTTCTCCTATGGTAAAAAATCTATGTTCTCCATTGCCATTTAATTCGACTTCCTCCCCTTCCCCCGGTCCAGAGATGGTGAAGTCGCTACGATTTATTACTATTTCATCGGTGAAGGGTATGTCTTGTTTTACATTTATATAATTTTGGCTATTATTGCCAATGGCCATTTGCAGTTCAACAAAATCATTCACCGCGACAGTTTCAGCTCCGGCCATAGCCACAGTACTAAAAACAATAGAAGCCACCAGAACAGAGCGGAAAAAAAGACTCACACACTGGCCATAAATCTTACTTTTTTCTGAAATTTTCATATACTACTATGAATAGTCAAATATTATGAGATATTAATATAGTTTTTTCTAATTGTAAAGAATTATCCCTATCAAAGCTAAAGTATTTTTTGCGGTTTTCGCAGTAGTATTCCTGTTTGAGATAATTACTCTCAATTTACGTTGTCTGAGCCATAGTATTTATATTTACACATAGTTCTGGTAGTTAAAATGTGTAGAGATATGACAATACTGTTAATTCTATAGGCTAGGGAAAGAGTATAGGCAGTTCTAGTACCCCCTATAAATCTTGAATTTTAATTTAAATCTATAATTATACAGGAATTAACGATTAATTTTAGTTAAATTGGGCAACTTGGAGTTAAACTTATGCGGGTTCTAGCTGTCATTGCATCTGGTTTTCTATTTTTTCTCTTTCCGAAGAGAATGGTCGAGGCAGGTGCTATAGTATGCCCGCTATGCACTGTCGCAATAGCATCGGGTTTGGGAATATCGAAACTTCTTGGAGTTAGTGACGGTGTCGTGGCCGTTTGGTTTGGTGCGATGTTATTTGCCACTTGTCAAATGACTATAACATTTTTCAGAAAAAAAGGCATAGATAAGCCCCTGCTGCGTTGGCTAACCTATATTTTAACCTACTGCAGTGTCATTCCTCTCTATCTCGGTAAAAATCCAGTGCTACTGTTCAATTTGAAGAGAGTAGTTGGTGTAGATGAATTTATTTTTTTTACCACTGCTGGTAGTTTGACTCTGCTTTCGAGTTCAAAATTTTATCAGTGGCTAAAGGAGAAAAATGGCAGACCCCATTTCCCCTTCGAGAAGGTGGTGCTACCAATAGCGGCCCTGGTTATTTTTAGTATAATACTTAACTATACATATGGCCGGTATACACTATGAAAATCATAGATAATCTAAATGAATTCATTGAGAAGATCGATGCTTTGAAAAAAGCTAATCCATTGGATCTGTCTAGTGACCAGGATCTGTCGATAGCCATAATGAATCTGATAAGCATAGAGGAGCACCTGTTCTTTAGCGGGGCCAAAACACATGATAGCTATTTCTACGATCTCATAGAAGAAGTCCGAGAGTGTAGAAAGGAACTTCTGGGAAAAATTATAAAATCTTACAGAGGAGAAGTTTGGTGCATATCCAAACATCTTCTAGCCGGCTGCATGCGGCTTTCGGAGGTAGCCACTAAGGCTTTGCATTCTGGAAATCGGGAAGAGGCCTATGAATTTTTTGATAAAGCCTACAGTCTATATTGTCTATTCTGGGGACTAAATTTGAAAGCAATGGATGAGGAAACTACAAAAAATTTGGCCAGGGATATAGACGCAAACGCAGTAGAAAACTTTAGTGGTGACGAAGAAGTGGTTTCTACCGATTCAGTTGCCACTAGACAGAGAAATGAAATTTTGGACGGCAGTGCTTCTAGTGCTGAAAAGATCAAAAAGAAAAACGGGACGAGTTTTGGAGCTACCCTAAAAAATTTTATTAGCAAAGCGGTTAACTGCTGTAGAGAATAATTTGGCACCATCAGTAGATGTCAGATGAGTTGCCCTCTAGAGAAGATCCAATGGTTCCCTCTATTATTCCTCCCTTCTGCATACTCCACATCTTCGCAAAGATATCGTTGTTTTTTAGCAGATTTTCTCTGCTGCCATCCCCTACAATTTTTCCTCCATCTATCACTATAATTCTATCCATTAGGCTGAGAGTGGACAGTCTGTGAGCTATAACTATAACAGTTTTATCTTTCATCAGATTAGTGAGAGCTATCTGTATTTCACTCTCCGTAACACTATCGAGAGCGGCCGTTGCCTCGTCCATTATTAATATTTCACTGTTTTTAAGCATAGCTCTGGCCATAGCTATTCTCTGTCTCTGGCCGCCAGAGAGTTTTATACCTCTGTCTCCCACAAGGGTGTCGAATCCTTTTTCTAGACTACCTATGAAATCATGGCAACATGCCTCTCTAGCTGCTGCTATCAGCTCAGTTTCCGAAGCTCCAAGTTTACCATAGAGTATATTATCTCCAACACTTCTGTGGAATAGTATTGGCTCCTGTGGTATGTAGCTTATATTCTGCCTTAGAGATTCCTGTGTTACCTCATTTATCCGTTGCCCATCTATACTAATGGAACCACTGGTCACATCGTAGAATCTCAGCAGGAGATTTACTAGTGTACTTTTGCCGGAACCACTGTAGCCAACTATGCCAACTTTACTATGTGGTCCGATTAGAAGATTAAAATCTGAAAAAATCGAAGATAAACTAGATTTGTATTGAAAACTCATATTTTCTATCGCTATGGCTCCTTTGGAAATGTTTAGTTTCTTGGCTCCGATCTTATCTTTTACGTCGAATGGTTTGTTTATAATCTCTAGACATTGCTTCACTATGCCGTACTGATCAACTATAATTGCTACTTCTTCATTAAAATATTTCATGGATTTCACTATGGAGTATGACATCGTTACTACAAAACTTATATCCCCGAGAGTTATCAGTTTTCTTCCATAGAGTCCCACTGACAGAAAAATGTTAACAAGCAGTAAAGGACTGGAAAAAAAAGTACGTATGCCTTCGTACAGCATTTTCGTTCTGTACAACTCCCTTTCTCTACTGTAGACAGATCTAGTCTGCTTGAATATTAGTTCCCTTTCATAGCCCTTATTTGCGAAGCTCTTAACGTTCAATATGTTATCAAAGCTGTCGACTATTTTTCCTCCCAGTAGATTTTTTTCCTCTTCAAAGGTTGCAACCACGTTCATTTCTTTATTATTTGCAAATACAGTTACGGCTATGTAGAGAGCAAACCAGGATATGTCGATAAAAAATAGAATGCTGTGAACTTTATACATGCAGAAAAGCATTGCAACTTTAATAGACCATTTGGCTATGATAGCATCGAAAAAGTTATATAATAATTTTTCACTGGCGTCTGCAATTCTAAGAACCTTACTGCCCATATTGCCGCTCAAATTATCTTGAAAGTAGGAATAGGAGTATTTCTCTAGGGTATTAAAGACATAGCAGTATATGTTATTTCTAATTTTTGAAAATGATACTGAGTATATGAATTTTATTACAATATCTCCTAGAATAAACAGAATATTATAAGATAACAGTCGAAGCAATTCAGGATAGACGTTGGCGTATATATTTAGTCCGTTCGTTTCACTGATGGTATTAATTATATTTCTCACCGACGTCTGGCTCAATATGCTATTTACCGACATAAGTAACACATCCACCACAACAAAAACAAATAGCTGTAATTTGTATTTTTTTACGAATCTATATAAAAAATTGTAGACACTGCTATCGAACATAGTTTATCCGATTTTACCTGAGGAGGTAAATGGTAGTGTGTTTTTACACTAAAATCAAGGATAAATTATTGATATGGATAGCCGACCGAGTTGGTTTAAAAATTTACGATTTAATAATTGATTTTTATATAAACCCTGTTATTTATTATAGCACGTGAGAAGTAGTTTTGTTAGACGTAAAAATGGGAACGAAAAATAATCCAAAAGATAGGATGGGCGCCGACAGAAATAAGGTTATCGGCGGTAAAGAGTGCGAGCCAGCGCTGTTCTACGACTTTGACAGAAAGATTAAGTACCTGTCAGCAAAAATTGCTAAAACAAATGACATAGTTTGTGGAAACGACGGTCTTCCACTTAGATGGAAGGAAATAGCTAGCAAATAGCTGTGGTAACCCCCTATGGGGGTTATCGGTGTAAGTTACTCATAAGGATAAAGAATGAAGAACAGATGTGTAGATAGTAGAATCTTGTGTTTTTGTTTTGGCGTAGCTGTGCCAGTGATGGTTTTCTGCTTCTCCCTTGGAGGTGCTGACCTAAAGGCTACGGAGTATAGCAGCTGTGCAGACGTTACCGTCATACAGAGTTTTGCTGGCGGAAGTAGAACTCTTGAAACAATCGAGAACAACTATAGGAACTTCATAGCTGTACCACCGGGAACGCCAAGCACTAGAGATACTACCACAGGCGCTTATCTTGCTAGAACGGACAAGGAGTTTTTTGTTCCTCTCAGAAAAAATAGTGGCGGTGAAAACGAATTTTTGACCTGTGGCTTTTCTTCTAACAGTATCATAAGATGTGAGAATGACAGGCTGAGCAGTAGTACTGCTTGTACTAGAACAGTAAAAGTTAATAATGTAGATAAAACAATAGACGACTGCGATAAATTTGATAGTCAGAGTAGTGTTGAAGATCGAACCTCCAGCGAAGTAACAAAGAAGATAGCCTGTTATCCAGAAAATCACATATGCAACAAGTATGGCACAAAAATATTCAATAATTACTTTAAAATTGACGAGTATAGATTTGGAATAATAAATAGCACCAACTCAAACAATGAGAGTATAAGCAGTGCAAATATAGCATTTTATCTATACAAAAAAAATGTTATAGACGACGGCTTAGATAAAAACTGTGAACTTATTAAATTTCCCTGCGACTATAGAGTGAAGAATGAATCATTGACCGCAGATGGGGTCGTCAATGTAGTTTTTTCAAATAATACTAGCGATGAGAATGTGGATTTCTATAATAACATATTTTCTGGTATGGGCAACAAAGCTTTTTTCAAATATGTTGGCCGCTGCAAAAAAAGTGAAGCTGACTGTTTGACTATTCTTAAAAGCCACGCCTACTACAAATATATAAATAAAAATAGATCGACGATAGTTGATAGCGACGAAATTTATTATTTCGTTAAAAATATAGATAAAGATAATATTGGCGTACTCTGCAACAAATATCTTCCGAACTGTAGAGAGGACCCTAGGGTAGTCAATGGAGATTTTTCTCGAGTTCTGTACAATGATATGAGTGTGGAAAACTATAATCCAGAAAACCCATCGGATAACTTTAGTGCTAGAATTGGATTCTATGCAAGTTCTTTAGGTGTTAGCGGCAGCGCCGTTGCTGTGTCCAGTGAAGCGAATCTATGGTACGTTAATAACGGTAACTTTGTGAATATGGGTTGTTTGGCGGTGAGAGGAGTAAACGGAGAAGACAAGGACATAGGCTATTGCTCTGATCTGAACGATGAAATGACTGATCTAAAATACAAAAATGGTTTAAACAAAACAAAGGGTAAAATAACGGGAGGAATAAGAGGTGAACCACCCAATTGTTACCTCAAGAGCTGCATAGACCTGACTCCCAGTGAACTTAAAATTATAAAAGAAAACAGCGAATATAATAACAATAAGTATTGCAGTGAATATTTTTGGCTATCAAATAGCCGTGGTTTCAAATATTTTCCGAGGGAAAAGCCGGTTTACTGTTCTAATCTGGCGAGTGGCAACAACTCGACTAATAAGAAGCTCGCCTTTGGAAAAGATACCTATATAAATGAAGATTGCCCGAAGAATGCATCGGGAAAACCGGATATTAACGAGGTGGATGGCAAATGCAGGCAGACTGCAACTTCAATAACTTACAGCCGTGGTGGTGGGCTTAATAAAGATAGAGATAATTGCTACCTAAAAAATTGCTACTCTCTCAACGATGATGAAAAAAATGCGGTTTCATGGGCCAACATGAAGAATGTGGCCGAAGAACTCAGGAGAGCCTACGCTCCGGGAGTAGAAGGAGGAACCGAAACTCCAGTTGATAGTACAAATCTTCCAAGATATTGTGATGATGGCTTTCTTTTTAACAGCAGTTTCACTGGCTTTGAAAAATTTAACTATCTTGATCTCAACATTATACCTTGTTTTTTCTTTAGTGCGAATCAAATCGTGAATATGGGCTCAAGAAATCCTATAAATTTTACAGATTTCATATTGAATGGCCATGACTATGAAAATTCCACTGCTTTCTGCAGGGCTCACTACATACCTCTCAATACCATAGAAAAAAGTACCGCAGAGGAACATGAGCAGGATGGCTCGTTTTTAGAATTTATGTTAACCATAGCCGATGAAAAGTCTAAATATACATCAAATTCAAACTATAAATCATATATAGACAATAAAATTTCTGGATACAACAACAAGACTATATCTAATTTTTCATCTCTCTATGTTTTTCTGAAAAATCCTAGCAGCAGTACCTATAAATCCACCGGGAAAAAAGTCCCTTTTAGCAATGAAAAACTAAGTAAATTTTCTGGTAGTACTATAGTAAATAATGAACCTACTGCCATAGATGAGAATAGAGATAAAAATTCCTATGTTAATATTTGCAAACATGTCGATAATAATTTTCTCTATTACAATGCGAATATTAATTCATCAAATTATAATAAGGTAAATAACCACGGTGATTTTTCTAGTGTTGTAGAAAATATAAGACGTAAAAATCCAAATGTAGATAATTTTGATACATGTATACAGGAAGAATCAGGTAAAATGAATTACTTCAAAGAGTATGACACAAGCGATGCAAATATGCCCGAAGATTGCAAGAGTTGTAGCACTGATCCTGACATTAACAGTTGTCTCTATAAAAAAACAACCGATTGTAAAATGTATCTCCCCCATGAATATAAATGTAAAAAAGAAAACTGCAGCGGTGAAAATCTTAAATACTGCGAAATAAAAAACGAGGCCATGGCGCTGCTGGGAAATTGTGAAAAATATAAAAGTGTGGCCAGAGTAGCAAGTGAGGAAAGTTATTTTGACTGTGGGCTTTATTTTAGCGCAGAAAACGCCAAACAGAAGATATTTGAAAATTTCAAGACCATGGTTAACTTTGGTGACCATGATAACATAGCTAACATTAAGCTGGGCTGCCAAAACTTACTGCCCCTTGATGACGACAATGAAGAGATAGAGAATGACTATATATCGTCGATAATAAAACCATATGAATCAACTAGGGAAACTACCACATCTGTGGCTAACAGCAAAGTAAGTAAAGATGATTTGGAGAGGTATGGCTGTTCCAAATTTAAACGTCCAAATGATGTTAGGTCAGTGTATGGCTGTAAGCTACCTAGTGCCGACAGCTCCTACATATCCAAAGTTGATTCCAGACCACCTCTCCTAACCACTACCGCTACAGAGTCCGATGTGATTATCAACGGAGCAAAATTTAATGTATTTTCTAGTAATATACTTGGCGAGTATGCCACAATGTCTGTTAAGGTATGCGCCCGCTATCCTTCCGATGTCTTCAGTGGAGATGACAGTTACAAATGTGGCGAAAGGGAGGGAAGCAAATTTGAGGATAAATGTAAGGAGGTAAGTGAAAATAGAAAATTTATTTTGGATGATAAGAGTGATAGCAGGTGGATATTTGAGGAGTCTACCGGAGGTACACGATTCAGGGGGATAAAAAATCCGCGCGGTGATCTTCTAATTCTCAGGGATTTTTACAGTTATCATCATTGCTATGCCGATCACGACAATAATTTGGTGGATGAAATAAATTATTTGATTGTGCTTGGTGAATCGGCAATTATATCCTTTGCTGCATCTTTGATAACCTGTCCAGTTTTTTGCGCTATCCTTACTATTGGCTGTCCAATATGGCTTAGCAGTTGTATTCCCACTACCACAGCGTTAGGTGCTTTCATTGCTTCGCTGCTTAGAATTCGGGAATGGCAAATAAGTCTACAAAACGATATGGCCATAGCCCGTGGCTATAATGATGTGGATGGCTACAGAGGAGATAAGGGTTTTATAAGTCCTGCCTTTTTGACGGACAACGATAATTACATGTATAGATTTTACCCAAGAGCAGAGAATATAGAAGATGATATAAAAAACAAATTAGAATCAAATATAGACGAATCGGAAAATAGATTTTTTCATGGTGGCACAAGAGGAGGAGATATAATAAAAAAATGCAAATTTGGGGAATTGCTAAGCGAGAGTGGTGACTGTATTGGAAAAAATAATTGTAGCTATAGCTATGAATACAAAAAATATAAGGCGGATGGTACCATAGAGGGCAAATGTAAAGTTAAAAATGCTAAAGACATACCTGGTTGCCTCAACGAAGAACAAAAAAAATGCATCGAATCCTATGGGGTTAATTTCGTGCCGTTCACTAATTTTAACGATTCTTCTTCGTCGTCTGATGATTTTAACGTTGATTTTGTCACAGAAAGTGGTAATTTTCTCAGTAAATACAAAGAGGGAGATATCCAAAAGGATAAGTGGGGGACCTCAAGCAACAAAAATCGTGATTGGGTACCGGTTGATATTGTCTATGATACTAAATACAATGGCACTGAGAGTAGTCTGGCTAGCAACGACAATTGTAAGCTCAATCGCTACGGAGATCCTGAGAATGATTTGTCCAGGTGTAGAGGCTTTAAATACACAGTTAAATTGAGTGGTGAGACTAATAGTGAAGCTACGGAAGAGTTTTTCACAGAAAGTCAAATGGTTAGAGCACCTCTGATGACGTCGCCATTCCTATTCTACACTCTAATAACACCAAAAAACACTCCAGAATTATTCAACCCAAGTTTCATCGCTGTAAAGTACTACAGCTATAAAAATAATGAAAGTGAGGTCTCTATAAGAAATTCTAATGAAATAGTACTGGATTTTTTCAATCCAAAAATGAAATTTGACTACGACTATCCAAACGGAGTTTCAAATCCCGACTATGAAAATATTTCGAAATCTCAGAACAATTTTGTTTCTCAGGTTAGCGAAGATAAAAATTATAGCAGTGCCTATGTTCTATTGTACAAGAGTAATATGATAGAAAAAGAAAGGCATTACAACTATGTACTTCATAAGACGTACACCTCCGATCTTCATGGGGAATATATCCCAAGGTTGTGTGTATATATGATAGCCGTTATAGAAGATGCCTCTGAACTCGATACCGTTCTAGATTTACCGCCTTGTAGCAACTCTTTGGGTTGTTTAGATAAGGAGAGTAACGAAAGTTTTATAGTTACCGATAATGACATCGCCTGCTATCCGAGAGCCCCTCTGGCGCTTAATAATCTTATAATTAAGCCAGATCCCGAAATTACGTATCTAAAGCCAATCATAAATGTATATCTCAGACCAAACGATAGTAACGGTTCTCCAGTCAGCTATGATGATGTGTCTGGCGAAACCAACAGAGAATATTTCATTTTGAAACAGGGAGATAGGGAGTCTATAGAAAATTTTGGCTTCAATAAAACTCAAGGCTATGGGCTAAACTTTTCTAGAAGCCATTGTTCCAGGGCCTACTATGATTATTACAATTCAATTCACCAGCTGGAGAAACAAAAAAGTGGAAATAACGACATGGGGGAAATCAAGAGACTGCAAACTACTATACATAATATAGAGAGTGCGATAATACCGGATTGTAACGCAGAGGATGGTAATAAAAGTGAGTTTATTATAAATATAGAAGAATTAAAACCAATTAAAGAAGTTCATGATATCTCAAAGGTAATTACAAAGAAAACAGCTATAGTCAGAGAATTTAATGAAAGCTATGGGGGTCACAATGAAATTTGTGTCAGTGACAGCGATTTACAAAAGATAATGAGTCTACGCAGCGATCTCGGCATGGTGGATTCAAAAATGCCCAAAGTTCTGGCATTCAAGAATAGCCCCGGTAGAAATGGAAGAACCAAATGTGTGCTGAACCTCCTCAGCAGAAATGAAACGTGTTTAGTTGCCAATGAAGTCTATGTTTACTGTGATTCCTACAGTCAAAGTCAGAATGGAGTTTGTATTGATTCAGTTAATATAACTGACCTCGGTGTGAAAAAAATAAAGAAAATTAATTGCCGAGATTACATTGGCGTTGCTATCAACAGTGAAAATATCGAAGCTGTTAAAGCATGTTTTAGAGGCGGTTTTAATTACTCTGGAAATATTCACAATGCGTCCGGTGAAAAGGAAATAACATGTCTCTGCGAAGTGCTGGAATCTGGACATATGTACGATAACAAATTGTTTGTGGAACGCGACATGACTCCTAGAGAGTATGGTTTGTGTGTTGATTTGATAAAGCCTAACGTTTGTCCTGCTGTAAAATACTACAATTCCTCCAAAAAATACGTTGATAATACATTGGCCATAAATAAAACCCAAAAAGAGCTTATGGATGCTCCCACTTCACACTATGAGCAGCATTTATGGAGAACTAGTGAGAAAATACTGGGAAAATTGCCTAGTGTATTTTTTTCCGAAACACTGAGAAATGCTGAGTTTGAAAATAGTGTCTACTGTGGGGCCGACGACGATTCTCATTCGGATGATTATTTCGAAGAAAACTGTATTGGTGGCAAGAGATATATTGAAGGCGAATGTAATGGATTTTGGAAGAATAACTCAAGTGGGAAAAAGCCTTTAGCTCTGTGTATTGTCGCCGCTATTGGAAATTCTTCCGATGCCAGCGAGATGACATACGAATATAAACTACTGGAACCAAACAAATACGGCTGTGAAAGATATGAATGTCCGGCAATCGGCTATGATGGTGACAATAATCCCCTTATTGACGAGAAAGCTATCATTAACAGCAGTGGAAATATGTTTGATGAGCAGGAAATTGAAAGGTATGTAAATGTTAAAGATACCGACTATAGGTCCTATAGCCACAATGAGGAAAAAGATTTAAATACTGTTGATATGAGGGGAGCTTCAAGCGGATTTGCTCTGTGGAAAAGAACAATTGCTGGTGATTTTGCATGGTTGGTTACTAGTGAAAAATGTTTGACTGGCTTTGGTCCTGCAGGTTCGGAAAGTCAAATCAGAGAATATTCTATGCATTCTGCAGATAAACTGGGACGGTGTAGATATGATAGAATGCTATCTAAAACTAGAGAAGTGGTGAATTCTATGGATGGAGAGATAGTCTCCTTCGAATTAAACTGTTATTCGTCGAGTGAAAATGAAGAAAGAGAAGCGATTTTCGACAAGGTTATAGAAAATTATAAAAAACAAAAAATAACGGCAGATAATGTGATTGCAAGCATAGGTGAACAAGGTTTCGATGTGATGCCTAGTAGAAAGTGCAATCAGTTGGGAAAGTGGCAAAAAGTTAACGATTACTACAACTATGAAGATGGCAAAGATGATAGAAAGGGCAAAGCGGAATCGTTCTACTATAATGATGTGGATAGTTTTTGGTATAAAATTCTTGTGCATCCAGGTTTGGGACTAATGAGCGAAGAAGATAGGGAAAAATATGGTTCTGGCTACTGTGAGAGACTTGTATGTGGTAAAATTAACTCCGAAAACTATTGCAACATATACGCCAATGAGGTATTAGACTGTGAAAAGGAAGATACCGAATGCAAAACTTGGAAACACATCGGTGGTGCCGATTGGGAAAGTACAACGGCTCCTAGAAATTCTACAAACAAGATAGTTAGAGGTCTGTCGGATTTGTCTAGTCAAAGTAGAAATATAACCTATATTTTCGATGATATTGGAGATGAAAACAATATAGCCAATATATTCAAATATGTAAAAAAGGTTCGGGGAGAATGCAGAAATCTGCATGGCTATTACGAAAGGGGAACAAATTTCATCAGTGATTACAACAAACAATTTGATGAAATTGTTACTAGTGGAGAAATTGTCCCCGTTGACCCAAGAACAATCGCCATGACTAAATCCAAAACACTGAACACTCTGAAACCTATGCGAATCTGCAGCAGTAATGGTCTCTGGAGCGGAATTATCGATAGATGTTTCAGGGCCTGCGAGATGATGGATATGTTCTACACAAAATTTGATTCGGCTCTATATAACGGTGGAGTAAATTTACAAATGTCCAACAGCTATTTTGTCGAAAACTATCAAATACAAGAAGGTACCTATCCAAATGGCATTGCCTATTTACCAGAAGATGAAAATGAAATGAAATTTACTATGTTCGGGCTGAGAAATTCTGATAAACCTGTCGGTGATTTTATGGCCGGTGACTATCTAAATGGGGGAGCAAAATGGCCTAGAAGTATAGTAAATATTGATAGTCCCTTTGAAACCACAGGTCCTAAGGCAGGACTTAGATATATAGAAGTTGTCTCTGACTGTGATTCTAGGTACAGCAGGAGTGATAATCAGCCAAGTCAATATGTTCTTCAGAACAGCAGTAGACCTCCAAAAAGAAGATGTTATGAGGATGGTACCTGGGGTCAGGTGAAGGTAGATACAAGATGTCTGCTAGCAAAAAATTGTAAAGAGTTTGATTTTACGGTTAAGGATTTAGCTAAAATTATCGAAATGCACATCAACGGTAAATCTCTCAATGAAATTAATGATTTTATGGCTGGCATAGCGTATGGAAAATTATACCAGTATAATTCAATTACATGTAGTTTTAATGATGAAAATAGTATAAGTGATAAAGGTAATTGTAAAATAGGTACTCTCAATGCATCTAATACAACCATTGAAGATATAATATCTATGAACAGTGGGTCTTCAAAAGGTTCATTTAGTCAAAACGATTTTAAATTGGGAGAAGGCTATATTACTCCAAACAAAGATAAATATCCAGCTATCTGCTGTCTAACGGAAAGTTGTATTGGCAAAAATGAGATGAATTTAGATAATAATTATGTTAGTGGTTGGAACATAAAAGAGCGAGATATTTACGAATATTTCGTACCAAAAATCTGCAAAATTAGTAGATCAGAAAATGTAGGATTTTCAGCGGAAGATTTTAATTTAGAAGCCATAGGTTCGGAAGAGAATTTAAAGATAGATCTAAGGTATTTAAATAGATTGACTTTTCTAAGTGATTCCAATAGCTCGCATGATCCTCACTATATTATGGATAGCTTACTACACTTTGTCTATGATAAATTGTATTCGTCGCAAGATGATATAAAATTCGAATATACGAACTGGAAGAACGAATCAGGTAAAAGTATAATTATGGGAAACAAAACCTATAAATCCTATCAAGTACACGCAAAATGTGACACTGATTTATTTTTTAATGAAACTGACACTGGCAGATCAAATTACTACGATAAACATATAGTTTTTGAATGTAAAAATGTTAACGGACAACCAAAATTTAGCTACTATAATAAAACAAAAACTAATTCTAGCGGTGAAAACATTATGTTCATAAGAGCAAATGACTGTAAACCAAGAAGTTGCGGAGGCTCATATAATAATTATCAAAAATTATTTTCCACGAGCTATGTGAAAGAAGTTATGTCCGGATCTAACAGAGATTACTATAATATTGGAAACGGTGACACAATTAAAATAGATGATGTTTCAAAAGAGATAAGTTACACTGACTCGAATAATAATAGCTTTACAGACATTATGGCTGGATCAATTTCCTATCTAACTTGTAAGAACATTAAATATAGAAAAAGTGATGGAATAATGGAAAAATTTGACCTTAAGGAAAATCCGGAAGAATCCTATTTTTCCTCCAATAATAATTCCTCCTCCAACAACAATTTTGTAGACACAACTTTTATTGTCGCTGGAGGACAGCCATTATCTGGTGGAAATGGAACTACAAATGAGGATTATAATGTCTACAAGTACTTTGAAAGTAATGGTACGAATTACCAGCACTATGGATTTGTGGAAACTTTTCAAACTACCTGCAGTAAAAATCGCTCTAACATCAACAGTATAAATGGCATCACAGTCACAAACAAATACGATTTGCAGAGATTTGCTGATTTAGAAATTAGCAAGTTACCAAAGAGATTTTGTAAAGAACTTAACGGAACCGACTGTGACTCTGCCGATATTACTGAAGCGGAAATGGTCAACGATGATAACTTCAAACAAAAATATTGTGTACCGGTAGCCTGTCCTGGTAAAAATTTGAGACTTGATGAATATGGTGGGCTTCTAACAAAACAGTATGGGGGATCAAGAATATTTCATCTAAAAAATTATTTTTACTCCGCCGGAGATGTTGTTGTGATAGAATCTCTGAAAGGAGACTATAAAAGCAATAAAAAAAATGCGAATAATATAACTCCAAACTTTCTCTACTACCAATATGATGATATTGCCGATAGTAGTTACGACATTAGTTCGGAAAATCAGACAAAAGGCAGTTCAGATATTGCGATGCCGGTTGAAGAGAAGATTGAATATGGACATGTCTGCGAAACTGGCTATGACGTATATAATTCTGGCACACCAGCTTCCTATTCTCTCAACGATTATCTTGAAACTCTGAGTGATACTCTGGAAGTGCCTGATAGTAACGATAATACGGGAGGAGAAAGTGAAAAATCTAAAACTCTCAACTGCTTTAGGAATTTAGAAACTATAAATAAGATAGAAAATAAAACGAACGGTTCCTGTGAAAGTGACTACGTAGCTACCAGTAACGATAGTAATTCGGTCTGCGTCAAGTACGGCAAAGGTTACGGAGAAGATAAAAATATAGGCGAAGACATAAAAAATGCCATTGGCAAATATAATCCAGATAGTCCTACCATAGACACCATAAAAAAAGAAGCTTCTGACTATATCTATAGACTAATAACCAGTGGCAACAATAGTTCCACATACGCCAATGACAGTATAATAAAAGAATATATAAAAACTAACATAGTCGATAGGGCTAAAACGTACGCCAAAGAAGAGGCAAAGGCAACTTTAATGCGTGACGATAATGCATTCGTATTTTATAATCCAACCTATTCCATGGGATACGATGGTTCCAAATTGGTTCAGGAGCCTCAGGAGGAAGAAAAGTATGCTGATATTAATTCAAACATATATAGATATATAGAGGACAACAATTTATATGTTAAAATCGGCGAATGTGATAGTGTAACAGACGACAAAAATGTCACCTACTACTGTGAGAAAATGCAAAAGCTGACTGTATTCAATAACAGTTACGCTAGCAATTATGCAACAAAGGAAAATGATCTCAAAGAGGAGTTCAAAAATAAAATAAAAAATAAAACAATAGAGATAGCTAAACTTAATAGTTTATTTGATAAATACTATAAGATATTCAGAATGAAAAATTTTCTTTCAATCGAAGAAAACATTGATAAATACAATAAATATCTTTCAACCATAGCCTTCAAATATATGGATGAATCTTCTAGCGGGTACTATGCAAGCCAATCAGAAAATTCCAATAGAGGCGGAACTATAAGCTTCAACAGTCTAAAAACAACCGATGCCGCTGATGAATACAGTGCCAGGTATTATATCTATAACATAGACACAGAAAATCTTAGCGACGATAATTTTATCTGTAAAACCGAAACACTTTCAACAAACACTAGCGATGATGAATCCAGCATTAGCACCACTCTCTCCTGTCCCGAAACAATTTTTTCTCCCGATAGCGAAGATAAAGCCAAAATGGTTGAAGCCTATGAAATATTTTTCGTAAATTTTCTTGACAGTGGCGATAATTTTGTCTCTAGTTACAAAGATGTTAATTTCAGTGCGAAGGCTATAATACAAAAATACATAGATGATAAAACAAATCTGCAGAAATATTGCATCACAAAATACGAGAATTACATGGCCACCAAATCTCAAAAAGATTCTGCCAATGAGGCGAATGATTCAAGCAAATTTAAATCTGGACTCTTTATGGTCATGAAATGTGAAAGAGATGGCTGGAAAATAATAGATTCACCTTCCTGCAAAAAGAGATGCACTGGAGAAAAAACATTCAATTTAAATCCTGAAGGTGTAGGTAATTTCGATGTCACGGAAAAAGTTACAAATTTGAGACATAATAAAAAAACCGGAGCCATAGAAGTTGGTGCCCATCGTGGAGGTGCAGCATGTAGCTGTAACATAGGTAAACTAAAAATTTATAGGCGCAATGGAGCAGATTTTTCATGCGATGATGGCGAACTGACCGCAACTAAAGTTGACGATAAATATGGCCTTACAGGGCAAGATAAATATCATTCTCACGGAGCTGTATGGAAAATATATTGCTCCGGATTTTTTAGTGCCTTTGGTATAACGACGGGAAGTACCACCTATATAGGAGGTGAAAAAGACGCTGCTGGAAATAACGTTGGAGGAAATTTGACATCACACGCTGCCGACACCCAAACGGGAATGTCTCTGCCAACTAAACCAGGAAGTTTTACCTGGCGGGATTTTCGTGCCCACGACATAGCTTTTCTCTGTCCCGGCGATGAAAATATAAAAACATTTTACAAAATGAGTATGGGAAATACTAAAGAACATAGTTGTACCAATAAATTGGATGGAGTAACTTCCATACAGTACAAAATAAAAAGAAATGATTGGGACGACGATTAATCAAAAAACTTGAATCAGCGGCTTCTCGGCAGATCAGCGGATACCTATTCTAACTAAAAATATTTGATAATCTTTGTTATTGTCCGATAATTTTTAGCTCGTTGGCGACGAATTTATTTATTTCATCAACTGCGCTGGGCAGTGGCAAAGTGACTGGATAACTTTCACCTACGTTGCCATATTTCATTTCCACTATTTCATTTGAAATGTTCCTGTCAGAAATAATTGCCAGCAGTGGAGCGCCCATTAGTTCAGCAGAGGCAAGTTTAGAGCCGATCCTTTCGGCATTGTCATCAATTATAGTTGCCACGCCACCATCCTGCATACTTCGATACAGTTTTTCAGAATTGGATACAACCTCTTCAGAATTTCCAACGGTAACTATGTGTAATTTATAGGGAGCGACTGCCATATTCCAAAGTTTGCCTCCGCCGCCGTCGGCAGTCTGTTCCATCAGACATGCCATTGTGCGGCCAATGCCGATGCCATAGCAGCCCATGACCGGACTAAGCTTTTTACCAAATTCGTCGCTATAGACAACATTCATTGCCTTTGTATATCTGTCACCCAATTGAAATATATTCCCCACCTCAATGCCGCGAACTCTATTTAACTTTTTACCGCACCTGGGACAACTATTACTGTCCTTTGAGCCCAAAAAAGTTTCTTCGTTGCAGCCATAGTCGCAGGAACTACAAATATGTAGTGTATCCTCTCCAATTTCAGAAATCATCTGGAATTCGTGGGACACTTCGCCTCCCATATCTCCCACAGCTCCAGCTACAATTTTCATATTGGTCAGACCAACTTTTTTGTATATGGTACCATATGCCTCTAGCATATTTTTGTAAAAATCTCTGAGATCTTCCTGGGACCTGTGAAAAGAATAGGCGTCCTTCATAATAAATTCTCGACAGCGTATCAATCCCGCTCTGACTCTCAGTTCATCTCGATACTTTGTCTGTATCTGATAAAGAGTAAATGGCAACTGTCTGTAGCTCCGTAGAAAAGTTCTAACATATTCGCAAACAATCTCTTCGTGTGTCGGATTAAGCACAGCTTCTGCACCTGACTTTGTTTTGAATTTCAGTAGAACATCGACAGAATTATATCTACCACTTTCCATCCAGATACTTGCGGGAGATACAATGGGCATGGAGATTTCCTGACAGCCGATTCTGTTCATTTCTCGGCGTACTACAGCCTCTATGTTATGCAGAACCATCAGGCCTAGCGAACTAATTGTGTATAGTCCCGCACCAGTCTGGTGTATATAGCCACCTCTGAGAGCAAGTCGATGGCCAAAGGTTTCCGCGTCACTCGGATCACCATATAACATTCCAATGTGCAAATCCCTCATTCTCATAGATATCTCCTATAATTTTCTAGTTGGAAAAACTGCATTTTCTATATGGTTAAGATTTATACTAGAATTTTCTATCGAACCCATAGCAAAATTCCTAGTACCACCGCCCTTTAGATTCAAAGTTCTCAGCAGATCTGCGGCGCTATACCCACTGTTAGCCAAATTATCAGAGATAGCAACCATGATGATACCTCTAGTGGACTCTCCGGAAGATATCACAAATATCATTGTATCGCTACTATATTTCGTATTTTTTTGGGTCAGAATAAATTGCTTTAGGTCTTGGGAATTACTACTAATCCCTCTAAAATCCTTAAACAGAATTCTAATTTCCTCAACCATTTTTTCCTCAAAGATTACTTCCAGCATTTTGGATCTCTCGGCATTTGCCAGCTGTTTTTTTAATTCTCTATTTTCGGCCAGTAGATACAGGACTTTATCATAGATATCACTATGATTAATTTTTAGCAAATTACCAATTTTCTGAACAATGGCCATTTTTTTATTTACAAAGTCCACAGCCGCCATAGCACTTAGAGCTTCAATTCTCCGCACTCCGGATGCTATAGGCTCTACTCTAGCTATTTTAAATAGGCCAATGTCTCCTGTTCTTTTAACATGGGTCCCGCCACAGAGCTCGACTGAATTATAGTTAGCAACATTTGTACTGGTTGGGGAAAGTTTTTCAAAGATATTCAACATACCCATAGACACAACCCTAACTATCTCCCCATATTTTTCACCAAAAAGAGCAACAGCACCTAATTCCTTTGCTCTCCGGAGTGTAGTGGTCTCTGTCCTAACTTCATTGTTCTCTAGGATGATGGAATTAACTATCTCTTCGACTTTTCTCAGAGCTTCATCGTCAATTGGCCTGTCACAGGAAAAGTCAAATCTTAAACGCTCTTCGGACACATGGGAACCTCTTTGGCTGATAACATTTGGCCCAAACACAGTTTTCAAAGCAAATTGCAGCAGATGCGTAGCCGAATGATTGGCTGCAATTTTGCCGCGTCGTATGCCATCGACCAGGAAACTGACTTCATCGTCAATTTTAAATCTTCCAAGTTTAATAATGCCTCTGTGCACTATAGCACCTCCAGCAGTTCTAACTGTGTCACTTACCTCCATGGCGGATATAATTTCCTTAGAATTATCTGGATTATTTAGCAGTATCTGACCCCTATCACCAACCTGCCCACCCATTTCTCCAAAAAAACACGTGTCATCGGCTATCAACTCAACCTGTTCCCCAGCCATAGCCAAATCAACGGATCTGCCATTCACCGCCAACCAAAGAATTTTTCCATGATTTTTCAGCGTATCATAGCCTAAAAAATTAGTTTTGCCACTAAAATTCAGATACAATCCACCGTCAGCCACATCTCCGCTTCCCACCCAATTTTCTCTCGCTCTTATTTTCTGTTTTTCCATTTCTCTGTGAAAACCATCGACATCCACCACGATACCTCTATCTTTCAAAATCATCTCCGTCAAATCCAATGGAAATCCATAGGTATCATACAATTCGAAAGCACATTTACCGTTGAGAGTTTTCTCATCCATTCTCTGGATCATATTTTCCAGCACTGTCATACCTCTCTCCAGAGTAGCTCTGAATTTATTCTCTTCCGCCAGCAGCATTTCCATAACAAAATTTTCCTGCTCCACCAGTTCAGGATAGGCCTCTCCCATTTCTTCGGCGAGATAGGGAACCAGTCTATGCATATAAGCCTCCTGACAGCCAAGTTTATATATTTGCAGCATAGCTCTTCGCATTATTCTTCTTAGAACATATCCTCTTCCCTCGTTGGAGGGCAATATTCCGTCGCAGAGCAGGAAACAAGAGCTTCTCAGATGATCAGCGATAATTCTATGGGCAAATATATTTTCACCACCCAAAATTTTTTTAGAATTGTCCACCAAGTTTTTAAACAGATCTATTTCGTAGTTGCTGTGAACACCCTGAAGAACGGCTGCTATTCGCTCAAGACCCATGCCAGTGTCTATGTTCTTCTGCGGCAATTCCTCCAGATTTCCATTTTTATCTCTATTAAACTGAGTAAAAACTATATTCCATATTTCCACATATCTGTCACCATTCTCGTTAGCACTGCCAGGCCTTCCACCGCCAACACTCTCCCCATGATCATAGAATATTTCACTGCACGGTCCACAGGGACCAGTGTCACCCATTTCCCAAAAATTATCTTTAGTAAAAATTTTTATAATTCTATCTGATTCTAGATTGACAACATTTTTCCATAGATCATAGGCCTCCCTATCATCATGATATACCGTAACCAGCAGCTTTTCCTTTGCTATCCCCAACACATTGCTAAGAAATTCCCAAGCCCAGAGAATCGCTTCTCTTTTAAAATAATCTCCAAAGGAAAAATTGCCAAGCATCTCAATGAACGTATGATGACGCGCCGTATAGCCCACATTATCCAAATCATTATGCTTTCCACCTGCTCTGACGCATCTCTGCACGGTAGCTATCCTAGTAAATTCAGGTTTCTCTAGACCACTAAAATAATTTTTAAATTGCACCATGCCCGAGTTCGTAAACAAAAGACTGGGATCATTGGGAACTAAACTCGACGATTCCACTATCACAGACCCTTTAGATCTAAAAAATTCCAGGAACTTCTTTCTTATCTCACTGATGGTAAACATAAATTTTCCTTCGCCAGCCTCTCAGTTTAGGTTATTACAAATCCAATTCGCCTTACGATAATTAACAACTATAGATTTGTCAAATATTCTGTACTCTGATCCAATTTTCCACCATTTTTTGCACAACACAGCTTTTTATTTTTCATATAAAATATTAATTTGCAATTATAGTTAAAATATGTTATACTTCACACAAAACATAAATCTTATTTTAAATAGGGGTCGCCGTGAGAAATAAAATAATCCGCGCAAACTAACGAGTTTCGTCACTTGCACCAACCTGGTTATGGTAGCTGTGTTTTGTATCGTGAAAATGGGTATAGCCAACACCTACGTAGGTAGTTTTGGCGAACTACAGACAGCTGTCACCGTTGAAAATACAACAATAAGTATAAAACAAGATATAAATTTCACCGATACAATAGGAGTTAATCATAGTAATGTAATTATTACTAGGTTAAATTACAATAAAAGAGATGTATTGAATGGAGATGGCAAAAGTTGATTTATTGCCTTCAGAAAAAATCTAAAAAATATACAGCTGATAAGCCTAGTTTTCGACGGGGGCTACAGCAATGATAGGCTTGCCGACTATGGCAGCATCGAAGCCATTCACTTCGCTGAAGGAACAAATGCCACACTAGGAGATGTTGTCTTCAGAAATAATAGAGTCAAATCTCAAGGAGCAGCCATTCATTCCGCTGGGACCAATGCGAACGTAAATATTCTGACTTTTAATGGAGAAATTATCTTTAACAATAATGTGAGCAGAGAAAATTCTGGGGGTACAATTTTTGCCAGATTTTCAAAACTAAATTTTAAAGAAAAGGCAAAGTTTGAGAAAAATAGGTCCTATAGGTTTGGTGGAGCTATTCAGGCCGAACAAAACACTATAATAAATTTTAATGAATATAATTAACTAATCGTCTGTATTTCTCTATGATAGAGTTTGTCAAAGCACCAACAATTATGAGTCATTTGCCTTTGATATTGCTATTAAGTATAGTTTCTAGAACCATTCATTTTCTCCTACTCAGAAACTATAGCCCACCACAGCACCAGCAGAAAATGACCTGTAGCCGCTAGCACCTCGATAGCTACTTGCCAAAGAAACTGACACATTTTTATTCAACTGATAGCTCAGACCCATAGCCGCATAGCCAGAAAGTTTGCCCACATCAGTTGCCCTGCTTTTCAATTTGCCCGAGCTGGCGTATTCTCTAAAGCTGGCAGAAATCTCTGAATTGAAGTAGGACAGCAGATAGCTGGTGCCAAGGGATATGAATGGTCTGAAATTGGCCAGATCTAGAGCCATGGTTAGACCGAAATTGCCAGCTATCAAATGATGGCTGCCACCGTCTATGGTTAAATTTAAAATTCCTGCACCCTCTTCACTGAATTTGTCGTAACTCAGCATAGAAGTTTCTAGCGATGCCGAAGGAGTGAAAATCAGATAGCCTCTCACTCTGAATTCTTTCTCCAGCGCCATAGCTGCATTGAATATGTTGGTGGAAAAATTTGATTTTGCTATCTCATTTAGTTTTTCTATACTTCGGTCAATTTTGTGACTATTTCTTCTGTAGGACAGATTTAGAGCTATATTGATGCCATTGATAACTTCCGTTTCCAAACGGAAAGCCAGAGTCCCGCCAAGGGCGGAGGCTTTGCTATTCTGGCTGTCTCTGAGAGAATGGTTAGTCAGATCTCCAAAGAAAGCCAGAGAAAGATCTCTGCCGAACATTAGGTTTCTAAAGCTATGGCCATAGTTCAGTCTGATAGCTGCGGCGTTGTCTGCAAGTCCACTAGTTAGTTTACTGTTACTGTAGATGGGCTCCACCGCCAGAGTATTCAGCGTAGGGATATGCCGCCGATTGACTACATTCCCCTGGCTGGAGAGCAGGTTTATTGTAATAATGTCAATCAACAGTGAGGGAGATATTTGGCTGAGAGCTGTTTTTTGATCTCCGTAATTTTTAAACTCAT
>JAITAR010000067.1 GCA_031284025.1 Rickettsiales bacterium
TGAGACCATCCGGAAGGGAATTTGATGAGTTGAGGGAACTTGATATTCAGATCGGGATAAATAAATATGCTGAGGGGTCGTGCCTAATATGCTGTGGCAACACGCAGATTATGTGTACAGCTACCGTTGAGGAGAGGGTTCCGCAGTTTATCAGAGGTAAATTTGAGGGTTGGGTTACCGCTGAATATGGTATGCTTCCCAGATCAACGGGCACAAGAGTGGTTAGGGACAGAGATAAGACAAATAGCAGAATGCTGGAGATACAAAGACTAATAGGTAGATCACTGAGAGCAGTCGTTGATATGAAGAAGCTTGGCGTAAGACAAATATTGGTCGACTGTGATGTAATCCAGGCGGATGGCGGCACAAGATGTGCGTCCATAACGGGCGGATTTGTGGCCATGTATTTGGCTGTGGATGAAATGCTTAAAAAAGGAATTCTTTCGGAGAATCCAATAAAAAATTTTGTTAGCGCCGTTTCCTGTGGCATATACAGGAACAGCTGCGTTTTAGATCTGGACTATGAAGAGGATAGCAACGGTGATGTCGATGTAAATTTTATAATTAACGAAGATGGTGATATTATAGAAATTCAGGGCACCGCTGAAAAATCTCCATTTTCATTTAGTAAATTTACAGAATTGTTTACTCTTGGCGCTAAGGGTAGTAGAGAACTAATTAGTAGGCAGAAGAAGGCTTTAAAATTGAAGTAGGCGATATGTCAAACATAATAATATATAATTCTGAGGATTTTGTTGGCCTTAGAATAGCCGGAAAGTTGGCAGCTAGAACACTAGACCAGATAGCCGGCTTTGTTGTGGAGGGAGTTACCACGCTAGAATTAAATGATCTCTGCAATGAGTTCATAGTTGCCAATGGAGGGATATCGGCCTGTACCGGCTACAACGGTTTCCCCAGGGACGTCTGCATATCTGTTAACCATGTTGTCTGCCATGGAATTCCTAGCGAAAAAAAAGTACTGGCTAACGGGGATATAGTCAACATAGACGTTACGACCATTATAAATGGCTACTATGGAGATACTAGCAGAATGTTTTACGTTGGTACTCCGGGAATAAAAGCGAGAAGGCTCTGCGAAGTTACCGAAAAGGCTCTCAAGTTAGGCATAGAGCAGGTAAAGCCGGGTAATTATCTAGGAGACATCGGTTTTGCTATACAGCATTTTGTAGAAGAGCAAGGATTTTCAGTGGTCAGAGACTATTGCGGCCATGGTACGGGCAAGGTTTTTCACGGTGACCCACAAGTTTGTCATTTCGGCAAAAGGGGAACTGGGGAATTAATTAGAGAAGGAATGGTGTTCACAATAGAGCCGATGGTCAATGCTGGAGACTACAGGACTGTTTTGAATAGATTAGACGGATGGACTGTAACGACAAAGGACAAAAGTATTTCTGCTCAATTTGAGCATACTTTAGGTGTTACATCTGATGGTTCAGAAATTTTTACCGTTTCCTGATAGGTTTTAAAACAGAAAATATACCCAAAATAAAAACCAAAATTGCTTGATATATATTGAAAAACTTCAAATGGTCATGCACTAAATGCACAGCATTTGTATAAAATGTAAAAAAAAACATTGGCCATATCAATGTTTATAGTTTACTATGTCTTTGCATGGGTGTAGGAGATATTCATGGTGAATATGCAGAATGTCATATTGTGTGTAGCGGTCGCGAGTTACCTTGGTGTTTGGGAGAAGTGGCCGCGTACATTTCTGTCAAGATGACATATGTTGTGCCGTGCCTAAAATAATAATATTTTATAGCATTCCTCTGTGAGAATGTACAGAGTTGGTGTGGAAAAAAATAGATAGTGTAGCTCTAAGTTAAATAAATTTAGGATTCGTAATTTCCATCTTCCCCACATAGAATGAGGGAAGATGGCCGTGGTTTTCAAAATAATTATTTACAATTACGAGAGAACATGTTATTTTTTATAGAAGTTTTGTTCGCTATGTTGAAAATTTAAAGAAGGATAATTATGACTAAACTGACAAATTTTGTTTTCCATTCTAGCCTGGCGATAGCTATTATTTTTAATATCGTAGCGGTGGGCAGGGCCAAAGCTGAAGATGTGAATGATTTTGGTGAACTGCAAATGGCCATTGGCAATAATAGCAAAAATTATATAAATGTAAAGCAAGACATATCCTTTGACAATGAAATAGTAATAAATCGTAGCAACCTCACCATCTCCGGACCGGGGGGAGGGGGGGAAGTCAAATTAAATGGCATTGGAGAACATAGATTTTTTACAGTAGGAGAAAGTTGGGAAAATATTTCACTGAAGAATCTACATTTAGATGGGGGCCATGACAATGAGCAAGAATTCATCTATAGTGATGAAGAACAAAATCTTATCCATAATCCAATGGCAGGTGGCGGAGCCATTAACCTCAGAAAGGGAACTAAAGTCATCCTAGAAAATATTACCTTCAGCAACAGTCAGACTACAGCTGGCGGAGGAGCCATCTGCTCCC
>JAITAR010000007.1 GCA_031284025.1 Rickettsiales bacterium
TTGTCTCCGCAAAATTTATATAACAGTTCCCTATCATCATTATCTTTGATCGGTCTAGCTGCAGGATTCCCATCTTCATTTTCTGCACCAAAATTATATAGCAACGACTTTAATTTTTCATATTCCGGGCCATTTTTCGATTTATATTGCATACCACCCGTGATTATTATCATTTTATCCAATTCTTTTACTGAATTCGGATCAATAGTATTAACATACCTCAACAGATTAGGAAAGAAACCATTAGTTTTGTTAGGGCCAGTATATTCTTTGTTGAACTTATTAGTATCAAACTTTTCCGCAATTTTCCCACTGAGTCTTAACTCAAGGGTACAGCCATCGTTTTTAGTGCATTTTATCGTTCTAATCTCTCCTTCACCTTGGATCTCCTCCTCCCGCAAATTTATTTTTCCTTCTGATTTCTTCTTAAGTAATTGCTTCTTTTTTTCTTCTATTCCTTTACTTAAATTTTCAAAGAGATTTCCATCGTATTTCTTTTCATATAAATCCGCAATTTCTTTTAACTTCTCTTTTGTTGCAAAATTTAATAATTTTGTTGCTTCTTCTTGGTCTTTAAAACGTTTAAATCTTTCGCTGGACTCTTGTGCTTTTTTAAGGAATTCTTCTATTGCAACATCGTTTTTTATTTCTTTTAGACTTTCTTTACAATATTTTTGAAATTCTTTGAATTTTTCTCCATCACATCTATTTTTTTTTAATTCTTCTAGTGAATTACTAATTAAATTTCTAAGGTTTTCAGATTTTTCTTCTGCAACCGCTATTGTTTCGAGATATCCAGTGACTTCTTCTATTGTAGCCATAGCTTGTTTCTTTGCTACTTCAAGCTTCTCTAAAGTTTCAGCTTCAAGTATACCACACCCTATGCCATCTTTATCAAGTTGCAAAAATCTTTCGTAGAATAGACAAAGGAAGTTTGCCATATTTGAATTTTTTTTGGATTCACCGTTTCTTAAATTTTTGCTAGTTATAATATTCATTTTGTCATCGATTTCAAGTTCACATAATGGGGCATTTTTAGGTAATATTTTTAAGAATTCTGAAAATATTTCTTTAGAAACTCTCTTTTTTTCTTCGTTTAATTCTTTAATTTTTTTACATTCATCATCGAAAGAAACAGAAATTTCCTCTATTTCTTCAGAATAACCTGCACATGGGTCTGTTTTGCAACACTTCAAAAATTCTGAGATTTTTTCTTTATCGAGATTGTTTATAGTTTCTGCTTCTTTGGCCTTTTTCAGCCATTCAGTAAGGCTTTTTTCGTAATTATCTTCAATTTTTATTTTGTGTTTATCTGTTTCTTCACAAAGTGTTTTTGTCCCCGGAATATTTTCATAAGTTTTTTTCAATTTTTCTTCAAGTGTTTTAATCGATTCATCAATTTTTTCATCATTATTTGCGTTTCTATTTTTTATCTCTATTTTAATTTTAGATTTTTCTTTTTTGAACAATTCTTTAAAAAATTCTTTATGTTTTTCACAAAGTTTAGTAAGATCAGTCAAAATAGTAGTTATTGTTGTTTCGTAATTACCATTTGGCAAAGAGTTGAGAATTTTGTTTCTCTTCATCTCGTTTTCTTCCTTAAATTTTTCAATAGAAAGTTGTACTCCTTCTTTATTTGTTTTGTGATTTTCAAGTAAGTCGGAATCTAACAGTTGGTTGGTCATTTCTTCGTATTTTTCGGACTCCTTTTCTAGATTTGATATATTGATTAATTTTTTGTCCAAATGTTCTATAGATTTCAAGGCTTCACCTTTTTCTTTTTTAACGTCTTCTTCTCCAGAAAAACTGATTATTATAGATGCAGCACTTTCTCCATTTTTAACATCCATCAAAGCCTTCTCGACTATAACGTTGGCAAATTTACCCATGAAAGGGTCTTTTTTTTCTCCATCGTTTTTTTGTTTTTCATTTCTGACTATTTCTTCACTTTTTATACTATAGCCAGCAACTTTTTCACCTCCATAGTTAGCTATTATTACATTCGCATTTCCTGCTATCTCATTAAGAGCATCAAGTTTAATTTTAGTTAATTCTTTCTCTTTTTCTTTTTCCTTCAACTCTTTATCTTCTTTTTCTTTTGTTTTTTGTTTTTCTAGCAGCGCAATCAACTTTACCAAGTCTTCGAGATATTTATACTCTTTACCTCCAAATTTAGAAACACATACGTCATCATTCCCGGTGATAGTAACATCGATATGCGCAAGACTGCCAGGCTCTGCGTTCGTATTCGTTTTTTCATTATCTGCGGACGCGCTAATGTTTTCTTTATCGGACTTTGATATTTGAACGTGGTTGAAATCAGATGTAATTTTTCCTTTGAGTTCTTCAAAACCCTTCCCAATTATTCCGGTAATAAATTCTTCCTTTTTTCTTTCAAGTATTTTGCTGGGAACTTCTTTATCCCCCAATATTCCTTTCAACTCCTCCTTCAGACTAATTATTTGCGCTGCAATTGCTTGGGCATCTCTTCCTTCTTTATTTTTATATTCCGATTGTAATGAGCTCAAATTTATCTCTAATTGCTTTTCAACTTCTTTTTTGGTTTTATCCAGTTTCTCTCCTAAAGATTTTCGTAATTCAGATTCTGCTCCGCTGAGTTTTTTATTTATGTTATCAACCTTAGATTTAATTCCAAAGAATTGATTTTGGCCTCCTCTGTATGCTTCAGCGAGTTCTTCCGTACCTTTTTTTCGTTCTTCTTTATTATTTTCGTCCGTAACTCCTAGTACGACGACACCGGATAAGTTATTTAGGAACAACGTTTTTCCATCTATATTTTTTTGTCTTTCTTCAGATAATTTTCTAAATTCTTCTTCAGCTTTTTTCAAAACTTCTCTACAATCTTCTTCAAGCCTCACAAGAAATTCCTTATTGTTCCCATCAGTTGCTTTTAGTTTACTTTTTTCTTCTTCAAATTTTTTGTTCAGTTTTGTACCTAATTCAGCTAATTCTTTCCCCATTACCTCAACGGATTCATTACCCTTTGACCTGGCTTTTTCGACTTCTTTAAGTTCTTCATCCAATTTTACAATATATTCTCTAGCTTTTTCATTAATATTTTTGATTCTATCGTTCTTCGCATTTTCATCCGCATACTTGCCATCCCTGACATCATTAAGCTGAGTTTTTAAAAATGTTAAAAAAGTTTTTTGAAAATTTGTGAGAAATTTTTCTAAATTCAAACCACTATATCTTCCCCTTAACTCGCATAGAGAATCCGTCAAAGAATCGTCATAGCAACCTATTTCCCTAAGGAGGGCTGCCGTTTGCTCAAGTTCAATATCATGCAACTCCATGTCCGCTGCTTTTAAGTTATTCTTGAGATTTGCTTCCACACCCATAGGGATGTCTTTCGAATTTATTAGTTTTTCAAGAATTTTTTTCCTACAATTGACTCCGATCTTCTGTTCTTCCATGACTTTCTGCTGCATATTATAAATGGCCGGTCTAAAATCTTCATCACTTTTCAAACCTCCAATTCCCAACAATTCGCTTAATTTCTGTAGCTGTAATATATAATTCTTAATTAGAGGATCTTTTTTTTCATTATCCGTAGGATTACCACTTTTTATCCTATCCAAAATATTTTCAGTGTTTTTTTCAAATACTCCATTTTTCAACATTTCCGTTCTAATTTCCTCTTCCAGTCTCTTAGCACAGTCGTAAATTTCCTTTAATTTTATTTCTTTCTCTGAAAGAGCCATCAGATCATTTTTATCAAAATTCTCTGCTTCTTTTTTATTTTTTTTAAGATAATTTTCTATCCCAGCATTTTTTGCGAGTATATGCTTGTACTCACACTCTGTGTTGTTATTACCGCCTATCCTAGCCATGTCATTTCGCCTAGCACGGGATGTAAACTGTTGTTCGAGAGAATCATTCGGAGTTCTATAGGAGTAAATTATTTGTTTTGTAGGATTTTCGCTGAATTTGCCAAAGTCTCCGCCAACACAGTCAGCAGCACTGTAAATCATAAGCGTATTACCGTCATCCTCAATTTTCTTTAATTCCTCCTCAGATGGATGGCTATTCGTAAAACTTCCAGTTCTACTATCGTATCTACAGAGTACACAATTACCATTGTTGTTATACAAAAGCCGACCAACACTCTTTTTTGTCATTATATTTTGAAAGTAGGGGGTTGATACAATACTTTGAAGACACTCGGGATTCATGTCCGGCAAGAGTAGCTGAATTTTCTTACATGTTTCAGTGAAATCAACACCAACCAGATTAACGATACTGTCGGCTATTTCTTCTCCATCAATAACTTCTGCTTTAAAAGCATTACAACTCTTGACGCTGTCTGTAAAAGTTTTTCTATTACGTGTATGTTTGTCTACATATTGTTCGAATTTTTGTCTTTTATCTTCAATAGGAACAATTGATTCTTTCACTTGCATATATTCTATGTTTGGTGTAGCACTAATTTCTATCAGCTGACATGTTACTTCTTTGGTCGTATCAATTTTTCGTTTGAATTTATTTACAGCATCCAGTGCTGCTTCTGGCAGCTGATCGTATTCGTCTACGGCCATTATGAGAGCATCCAGAGATGACTTTGAGTTATCAGAATTTCCTTTGCTAAAATTCCACTCGTCGCCAACTAACTTAAATTCAGCACTGCTCCCCTGAGATTTAAATTCGTTATTCAACATATCTGCCAGTATCCTTTCGGCGTCTTTTTTATTAGTACCTCTATAGAGACTCGTAAGATTTACTGTGGCAAAGACCAATTTTTTATCAGTATTTTTCTTAAATACATTGCTATCGCTTTTCGTTTTGAGAACGGGGTAATCTCTGGAGAAATATGAGCCTTGAATCATTTTCAATGTAAAACTTTTGCCTTCTCCCGTACCCAGATCTATTTTTATTGAATCAGCATCTTTTAGGCCATTTTTTATACTTCCATCTAACTCTTCAAAAATCTTTCGCTGATTTTCGGAAAGAGCCGGAAGACATACGCCATCATGCGTAACTGTTGGTTTTATATTTTCAATTCCCTTACCCTTTATACGTTTTGAAATAGTTTTTGCTGTTTCGTTATGTCTAATCTGAATCTTTATTATATCTTCTAAATCAGTGTTTTCTGCAATATTCTCGAGCTCTTTTGAGTTGCTGGAAAGAACCATGTCTTGTAGAATGTCCTTTTTTTCTTTTAGGTACAGATCTGGTAGGAAACATTTATCTGTTCCGTCCCGTATAAATTTTTCAGTGAAATACTTTTTATTAAGTTCACCTCTGTTTTTACTGTATAATTCTTCTCCATAAAGATTTGCAGCATCAGTTGTTTTAACGGTATATAAATTCTGCTCAAAGACATTTTGCAATACGAGAGCCTTGGCCTGAGCTAGGGTAATTTTATTGTTTTTAGCAATCGAGTCTATAAGTTGTAGAAAACTAGCCAGTTCATCAATAACTTTATTATTACCTGATTTTATAGCAATGCCCACGGACTTTGTTGCTGGTCCTCCTTTTTTTGTCTTTGGTGGTATTGGTATATCTAATATATTTGATTTCAGTGCTTCATTGATAAATTTTTTATAGTCACCTGCATTTTGCCCATTATTAGCGTTTAGCATTAACTCGTGAGCTTTACTAATGATATCATTAACTACAACTACAGTCTTAGCAGTTTTGGGGATAGAATTATCCTCCGTAGAACTGTTATCGTACACAGTAGCCCAACTCTGTATGGTTTTTTTAAATAGATACTGATTTTTCTCAACACTTTGCTTTACTTGTTCTTTAACACTAGCCAAAACCTCCTCTGTTTTCTTTTCGATTTCATTAGTAACGGAAAGAACGTTTTCGTTTTTAAAGTCCTCTTTGATTTTGAGTTTGACTATCATTTCGTTCAGATCCTTTGCAGTATGGTTTGATAAAGCATTTTCAGATTTTGAGAGTTTAGTAATTTCTTCCTTTATTCTATTGATCCTCTTGTCTATCTTTGATTTTTTTTCTTGATATTCTTTTTCAACAATTTTTTTACTATTAGCGGTACTGCGAATTTGCAACTTCATTTTTTTTACTTGTTCTATTCCTTTTTTCGCTTCCTCGGCCTTAAAAAGTTCAACTCTCTTAACATCAAGTTCTCTATTATGTACCGTAGCTTCATTACTATCCGCCCCAGTAGGCAGATCTTGTGCTAGAATCTCGGTACTCTTCTTACAGGACTCAAGCAACAATAAATACTTTTTAAGTTCAGGATTTTTACTGAAATCCAAATCTTCCAAATTACCATTTTTGCTGGTATAATCTAATATGTTTTCTAACAATGTTTCCGCATCCTCTCCATCATTTTTACTGAGAAATTGACCTCGTATCACGTTTTCACTGAAATTCACAGAATTTATAGCTTGTTCTTTTTTTTCCAGATCGTTTGATTTTTTGATAAATGCTTCAGCACTCAATGCTACATCACCTGTTCTCATAATAATCTTAGTTTTAGCAGACAAATTTGGCATTCCTTCATGTCTGTTTCTTGCAAAAAACTGTATTGCCTTTGATGAGCTCGGATGATTTACAGTGTATATTATTTGATTATTCGTGTCATGGCTAACCCATCCGAAGTCACCGCCAACGCAGTCAGCCTTGCTATATATTGTCAGAATTTTTTTATTACGTTGTTTTTCGTCGTCTATAACAAAATTATCTGAATAATTATACGAATTAGTTCCTTTTTTATAACATATAGTTTTACCGTTTTCGTCTTTATACAGGATTAGTTCTATTCCTTTTTTTTCGCATATATCTCTGAGGTCATTGTCCGTCATTAAACCTTCAATTTCCTGTGGACTAAAATCCGGCAGCAAAAGTTGGGTTTTTTTGTCATTGGAATCTATATCTTTTTCTAACATAGAAACAAATTTCTCTTCATTTAGACTTTTAATCTCTCCCTTACCTTTAGATTTAAATTTGTCTGAAAAACTGTCTTCAAATGTTTTGTGATTGTTATCATGTTTCTTAATATCATTTTTGTTTGCCGCCACATTTATCATCTGTTCACATTCTCTCTCCATCAGCTGAATATTTGGCGTAGCACTGACAGATATCAGTTGGCACTTGCATTTGCTTTTTTTGATTAGAGCTATAGCCTCATTGACAGCTTCGAAGGCAGGTGGTGGAAGACTATCGAATTCGTCAACGCTAAGTATTATACTTTTCAAACCCTCTACTTTTTGTGCATCAAAATTCAATTTATTATTGTTATTTTTGGAAAAAATTTTTCCACCAGTTTGAAGTCCTAATTTTTCTGAAAAGAGCTCATTTAACTTTTCTATGGCTTCCTCCTTGTTTTCCACATCATGGAGTTCCACAAGATTAATATCTAGGAATTTAACTCCATCCATAACATCTTTATTTGAAGCAAAATTTACTAATTCTCCATTGTCGCTATAGTTTAGTACTTCATATTTACCCTTCGGCTTATCACTTTTTTTATTCCCATAGGTTTCTCCGATTATTTTTAACAGGAGGCTTTTGCCTTCGCCGGTGTTAAGATCTATTTTTACAGTGCTGTCCAAATCTCCCTTTTGAATATTTCTATCATTTTTATCTATTATTTTCCTCTGATTCTCCGTTAGCGCGTAAATTATTTTGCCGTTACAGGTGAGATAAGGTTTTTGGTTTTTAGCATTTTCGTATATTTTTTCCTTGCTTTCGTCTTTCTTTATTTCTGCTAGTCTGACATTTTGCTCTATGCTAATTTTTATTAAGTCCTTAAGATCTATTCCTTTAGATCGTTCTTCAAGCATTTGCCTGTCTTTTTCATCCTTTTTGTCTAAACACGTTATTCCATCGAGAACATCAATTTTACCATTTAATTTTATTTGATCGCTAGCTGATTTGAAAGAATCATTTCGTTTAACGTCATATAAATTTTTTTCATTCAAAACTGTTTCTACGATGATGGCTCTCGCTTCATTCAAAGTTAATTTTGCCGAAGAAGATACTTTTTGCACAAATTTGGTAAAACTGATTATTTCTTGCCGCGCTTGTGACTCTGGTTCCCCTAAATTTTCACCACCTTGCAAACTGTTTATAACATCTGACAAAAATTGATCATTTATTAAAACACTCGGATTAGAATTTAATACTGAGAAAATTTCTTCCAAAACATTATTAATTTCTTTCAAAGTACTACTGTCCTGGTTATAAGTAGTTTTCCACCATCTAAAGATTGGCGTCTTAAACAGTGAATTGTAACTTCCGACCTCCTTAATAGTCTCATTTTTTATCATTTCTAATACTGTATCTGTGTCTCTTATAGTTATGACTTTTGTCCCTTCTTTTTCTTCCTCTATCTCATAGTAATTATTTGTAGATGTGTTAGAATTGTCTTTAGCAACTACATTCGGCTTATCTTTATTTATATTGACTGCTGCTGCTGCTGGTGATCTTGTTGCCGGTGTTCCAAAATTTCTTGCTTGTGGTTGTCGTCTTACGAATGATGATGGTGCTGGTGTTCTTGCAGCTGCTGTCACTACGTTTTGTTGTCCTATTGGAGGGGGATTGATCCTTTTCACACCTTGAGCCGCTTGACTATTAGATGGCTGTTTCCTTGTCACTGGATTTGACTGCGGTTTATTTGTCCCTGGATTTGACTGATTTGTCTTATTTAATATAATATTTTTGTTTTTTTTGTCACCCATAAAAATCTCCGATTAAAGCTATTAATTAACTGCGACCAGGTATATCGGCATAAAAATAAAAATCAAGTTATAATTTGATTATAAACGTTTTTTATCCTTTTATAAACAAAATATAATATTTTATATTACTATGAAATGTATGTATGGGTCAATTCAATGCAATAGATATGGAATAAATATACTATTTCCACAGAGCAGGCCGTCGGCACAAACGCTAAAGTATTTAAAAACACCTTGGAAAACAATCAGAGGAGGGAAGTTGGAGAAAAAACAAAGAAAGATCTCCGAGGAAATGCCTGACATCGATCGGTGAGCCCGGATTACCGGGGGAAGACCGGAAAAAAGGAAACGGCATAGCTCGCCGTTTCCTTTCGAGATATTATGGAAAATATGAAAAACGTATATCACTTATACAACCTGTGATTGTATTTTGTTCTAATAGTATGTCAATAGTAATTGAGATCAAAAATAAAAATTTTTAGCCGCAGTTTTTGCTGTCTACATTAGTAAAAATGTTCTTTGACTATTGCATATAATGCAACGGCAGCATAGATTATTTTCATGAAGATGGCACCGACATTTTTTCTAGATGATGGTAGCTGCGGCTAATGGAGAGGTATGGCATTGCTGGATGAACTCTGTGTATTTGATGTGGAAACAATTCCGGACGTCAGTGTTCTAGCTAGTCTGACGGGCAGCGGAACCTCAGAACTACAGCAAATGAGAAAAGAGCTAGAAGACTATCACATCGGAGTCTCGAGGGACGGAAATCCATTTCCAAGACAGCCATTTCATAGAATTGTAGCCATTAGTCTACTGAGAGCTACCATCCACGGGAAAAATGGAAGCGAACACTATGAGCTGGAGAGAGTTGGTACCCTATCTAGTAGGAATAAAACTGAAGAACAGATAGTCAGAAGTTTTTTTGATTACTTCTGTGGCCATAGTCCACGCATTGTCGGCTATAACAGTAGGACATTTGATCTGCCAGTTCTGAAGTACAGAGCGATGAAGTACGCTATACCGGCGGCAAAGCTATTTATGGCCAACAATAGATGGGAGAATTATAGCTCCAGATATTCTCTGAAATGGCACTGCGATCTATTGGAAACGCTATCCGATTTCGGCTTATCTGCTCGATGCAAAATGAACGAAGTTTGCAGCATTTTGGGAATACCTGGGAAAATGGATGGCATGGATGGTTCAAAGGTAACTGATCTTTTCGACTGTGGGAATATAGAGGAATTGGATAGCTACTGCGAAACTGATGTCCTTAGCACTTATCTGATCTATCTAAACTATGCCCTGCTGACAGGCCTCATAGCCAAAGACGGATTTATGGCTATGAACGAAGATCTTCTAAATTATTTGAGAAGTAGAAAAAAGGAGAATTTTAATAGATTTATAGCTGAATGGGAAAAAATAGATTCCAGGGGAATATTCTAGTATATTTTACAACAGTGATATTTATCGGCTATATCGTTAGTAGGCACATCAGTGGCGCGTGATCAGAGGCGTTTTTTCTCCCTCGGGTTTCCTTTGAATAAATTTTGCATTTTTTTACAATTTCTGTGGCAGCTGGAGTGGTTATAATGGCATCCAGCCGAAAACCCATGTTTCTTTCCCACATGTAATATGGCCTGTAGCCCCACCAGCTGTATTCTCGAAGGGTTGGATTCAGCATTCTCCAGATATCACCCACGCCAACCTCCAGAAGTTCGCCAAATTTTTTTCTCTCCTCTTCGGTACAGGTAATTTCCCCATTCTTCTTAACAGAGTACACATCCATGGATAGATTTGGACACACGTTGTAGTCCCCTGAAAAAAATGCCATTTCATTAGCAGCTACACTTTCCTCGAATTTCAATTTGAGTCTGTCAAAAAACTTTAATTTTCTGGAAAAATTTACGGTGTTGCTGACATCTTCAACACCGTTTCTAACGTCAATGGCTGAAGGTCCTCCATTTGGCACGTATATCGACGCAACCTTTATAACTTTACCATGGTAATCAAAACTTGCCTCCAGATATCTTGAATCTTCGTCATCCTGGACAAGGCCATAGAGTGGTAGAGTGGAATTTACGTCGTACAGAGGGAACTTCGAAAAAATGGCTACACCATTTCTTGCCTTTTGTCCAAGGATTTCTATATTATAGCCGAGATCTTCGAACTCCGCCGAGGGGAATTGTTCGGCGTTGCATCTCAATTCCTGTAGCATTATCAGATCAGGACTATATTCTTTAGTCCAATCAACAAAATTAACAATTCTCGCTCTAATCGAATTAACATTCCAGGTCGCCACTTTCAACATAGAAAAAACTCAAAATATTTTTCAAAAATCTAAAACAAAAAAAGAATTTTGCATTATAAAATTCATCTCCATTTAGCTAACGACGATCATTTCTCCGTCTTTGTCCATGTCCACCAGTATTTCTCTCTCTCTGGGCAAACGACCAGCTATTATTTCACTCGCCAATGGATTTTCTATCTTTTTCTGTATTAATCTCTTCAGCGGACGAGCTCCATACAGTGGGTCAAATCCATTTTCAGCTATGTAGTCGATGACATTGTCAGCGAAACTAACCATAAATTCTCTACTTTTCAGTCTTAGAGCAAGCCTATCCAGTTGAATCTTCACAACTGCAGCTATGTTGCTGCGAGTCAATTTCTGGAAAAGAATTATCTCATCAAGCCTATTTATGAATTCAGGTTTAAATGTATTCCTAACATTTTCCATAACATCGCCGTAGACCGTATCTACACCAGCATCCTCCGACATTCTAGAGATATGTTCGAAACCAAGATTAGAGGTCAGAATCACTATGGTGTTAGTAAAATTGACTAATCTCCCCTGGGAATCCGTTAGTCTGCCGTCATCCATAATTTGCAGAAGAATGTTAAACATGTCCGGATGAGCCTTTTCAATTTCATCGAACAAAATAACCTGATAGGGCCTTCGGCGCACAGCCTCCGTTAAAGTTCCACCTTCTTCGTAGCCAACGTACCCGGGAGGTGCGCCAATTAGCTTCGAGACGGCATGCTTTTCCATATATTCGGACATATCCAGGCGCAGCAGCAGTTTCTCATCGCTAAACATGAATTCGCCCAGAGCTTTTGAGAGCTCAGTTTTGCCAACCCCCGTAGGACCAAGAAACAGAAAGCTACCTATTGGTCTAGATTCATCCTGCAAACCACTCCTGTTTCTACGAATTGCATTGCTAACGGCAGCTATTGCTTTCTCCTGGCCAATCACTCTTTTTCCAATGATACTTTCCATGCTACTCAGCCTTTCCTTCTCATTTTCTAGCATTCTGTCAACGGGTATTCCCGTAATTTGGGACACCATATTACCTATGTCCTCTCTACTAACCGCCTCTCTGCTAAAATTTGATTCGTAGTGTTCTTTCTCCAATTTATCCAATTCTTTCCTGAGATTTGGAATAACTCCATAGGACAACTCTCCCGCCTTTGCAAGATTTCCTTCCCTTTGAGCAACCTCAAGACTATATTTGGCATCATCAATCTGATTTTTCAGCTGATTAATTTTAGTCAACTTTTGCTTTCCCAGCATCCACGTGCTTCTCACAGCTGATGACTCCTCCTCATATCTTCTGAGATCCTCCATAATTTTTTCTAATCTTGGATTAGAATTGTCACTATTTTCTTTTTTTAAAACCTCATACTCCATTTTCAACTGCATAATCTTTCTATCGATCTCATCAAGTTCTGCAGGCTTACTATCCACCTCCATTTTAATTTTGCTTGCCGCTTCGTCTATCAGATCTATAGCCTTATCCGGCAAAAATCTATCGGTTATATATCTGTTCGAAAGAGTTGCCGCTGCCACCAGAGCCTCATCTTTGATTTTAACGCCATGGTGCAATTCATATTTTTCCTTTATGCCGCGCAGAATA
>JAITAR010000014.1 GCA_031284025.1 Rickettsiales bacterium
CCTAGGCCACTGGCCGTTACTCTGTGGTATCTCTGGCCAACACTGTCCAGAAGGCTTACATTTATAATGTTGGCTAGCAATTGGGGATAGATCTGTGTTAGAGTGGTTTTTTGATCTTCGAAGTTTTTTAAATTCCCAATGCGATCCAGCATGTTGTTTATTCTGTCATCGCCATAATTTTCAAAATAAATATTTGACAGCAGATTGGCTACATCCCATTGGCTGTGGTCTAAAGTGCCTAGATGGGAGAAGAGATCTATTTCTTCTGGATTAGTTCCTATTTCGACTGTTTTTTTGACTACTATTCTGTAGATTTTTTTATCATCTGATAATTTTCCTTCAATTTTTAAATCTCTGTGAAGGCTTTTCAGATTGATGTTTTCACAGCCATTTATAGTAATGCTGTTTTCTTCTTCATCTATGGCTAAAATATCGTAGCTCTCTCCCGCCTGATAGAGTTGTCCTCTTACAGCCACTATTTCTAGAATTGTGCCAGTACCAAGGGTTATGTGTTTTGCTTTGATTTTAGCACCTCCTCCAGAAAGTATTTCAAATCTAATGGTGCCAGAATTCTCAAAATCAATTAGATCGAATCCGTCAGATTTTCCCGCTAGTTTTAAGTTTCCTTCGTTGACAACTGTAACATTTTCTATGGAACCATCTTTCTCTAGATTAATCCAGCCTTCTCCCCTACTTATTTTTATGGTGTTATCAGATTCATTTTCATTGCCACTGAAAACATCGAAGATATTAACGTTACCTCTCCTCACAGTAAAATTTAGCTGTGAATTCCGTGCCATATAGACAGCATTTCTTCCATAGTCTCCTCCTGATCTATTTCCTCTAAATTCCGTTGGCATAGCTGGATCATTATGCACTATGTCGATAACTACTCCATCGGTGAGACCAGATATATACAGAGCTCCACTTTCTACTTCTCTGGTAGTATTTTCAATCAGACGAAGACCATCGTTAAATTTTATAGATGCAGTTCCAGAAATATATATGGCACCACCATTTGCACTTCTGTTGTTTTCGAAGATTACTGATTTTCCAAAGGTTAGCGTCGAATTATCAGCGAAAATGGCTCCACCACCGTCCCCATCTTTAACAGTGCTATTTCCTAGGAAAGTGACTCCTTCCAGAAAGATTAGAGTATTTCTTCCCCGAGAATTTATAGCACCACCATCTGCTTCACTTTCATTAGCATAAAACGTGACTGTATTTTCAAATGTCAGACTAGAGCCTCCGTAATTTTGACCTTCTGAATATAACGCAATGGCACCACCATCAGCTGAAGATTTGTTATCATTAAACTTTGTCTTCCCTTTAAAAATTAGATCCGAATAGTTAGCATTTATGGCTCCACCAGAACCGTCGCTACTGCTATTGTTGTTGAAGATAGCTTCTTTCCGGAAGGTCAAACTATTATTGTTTCTGCCATTTTTAATTTTCGCCCCTTGGGAAAAAATAGCTCCCCCGTTGGATTCAGCATGATTATAGCTAAATGTGGTATTTTCTAGGATAATTCCTATTTCCTCGCCCAGATGGATAGCTCCACCACCATTGCCATCGCCATCAAAGTCTTGTCCATTATTGCCGTTGCTCAGATGTAGATTTTTCAGTGCAATATCTTTTGCATTTCCTCCAAACATGAGAAGTTTATGATTGTCTCCACCATTCAACAGACCCGTTACATCTTTGCTCGGTCCAGAGATGGCTATGTTGTAGTTGATCAGTGGTCCATCGGCGATGAAATTTATAGCATCTTTTATGGCTATCTCTGTTTTCTCATTGTTAATGGCGCTCTGCAGTTCATCAAAATTATACACTTCATGGACAAATGCTCTGCCAACTGCCATGACACAAAACATAGATATCGCCAATAGACCGCATCGAATAGTGAAATTTACTAATTCAGCCATAATTCCCATTTTCTGTGAAAAAATTAAAAATTGTAGTTAGAGCATAATATACTTTCTTTGCAATTACAAGTGGAGTTGGGAAGGAAAAGATCAGAATTGTTTTCATTTGATACACAGAGCATTCGAAGTTCTATTACATAATTAATAAAAATTATTTTTTTAACAATTATTTTAATAACTATCTAATATATATTGACTTACAGTGTAAAATATGTTATTAATACCAATGTACATCGTTGGTGTACAAGATTATCAAAAAATGGGATTTAAAATGGAAAAAACGAAAAAATACTCACAAGTTATTTTAGTACTTGTCGTAGTATGGTGTCAAGCTATGGGTGGCATTGCTACGAAAGAGGTGCATGCCGCCGCTGCGGTGGGAGCCGCGACGGGAGAATGTTTGTTTGGCTGTATTTGCTCTCTATTCAAAAAATGCTTTAAGGAAAAGAAAAATAAACAGGATAAATCGTCGGAGGATATTGATGATGAGGAATCAAACGAAGAATTTGAACAGGAAATTGAAGAGGACAAAGAAGAAAAATCCACAGAATCGACGAGTAAACTAACAAAAGCAAAACGGAGAGTAGATACGGGGGAAACGGAAAATGAAAAAGCAAAGTCGAGCAAAATTCAAAAGAATACAAATAGCAAAGAAGATAGAGATAAAGATAAAGAAATAGAGGAAGATGTGGAGGAAACAAAGAATATAGAAAAAATAAAAAAAATTAGTAATGAAACTAGTACAAAACTGAAGAGCAAAACAAGCAGTAGCGCAGATACCAAAAAAGTCAAAAAGAAAAGCGAAAAAAAGAAAAAAAATAAAGAACAGTCAAAGGAGCAGATAGAAAATGTAGATGAAAAACCTAGCGATAACGATGCATTAAAGGCCAGCGGCAGTACAATCATAATAATTCCAGCGATGTTGAACGACAAATCGACAGATGATATTAGACATCCGGACGGCCTGTCCACGTTAAAAATTGCAAATTTGGGATGTCTGTGTGATGCAGGAATAGAACAGCAAATTATACCAGTCCACGTAAATACGAATTCTATTTCAACTTCAAATTTTGTGATTGATCATAGCAATGTATCAGAACCTGTTTTGATGATAAAACAGCCGGAGAATGGACAAGAAACTCTTGAACTGTTGACAAAGCAAACTTATTCCGACGGTATGGTCATGGAACAGCAACCTATTCTGAAAATTTCAAGTCTTCGGATAAACTTGATCACTGACGATGCTCCAAATTCTCCTTCACAGCAATCTATTATGAGAATTTCAAGTCCTAGGCTAAACCTGATCACTGATGGTGCACCAAATTCTCCTTCACAGCGATCTACTATGAGAACTCCTCCGACTCCAAGGCTGATAAGTTCTAGGCTAAATATGCTCGCAGATGACGCTCCGGATTCCCCTTCGCAACAATCTATTATGAGAATTTCAAGTCCTCGACTAAACCTGATCACAGACGATACTTCGAATCTTTTTTCACAACGGCCCATTCTGAGAATTTCAACTCCTCGTTTCAAAGTTGCGAATCCGGAACCAAATTTTCTGGAGCAAAATTTCTCTCCAGAAAGGCCCGTACATAGAAAACAGTCAACGATGTTTACTATTCCAACCAGAAAGACAAATAAACCGACATTTGTAAAACCAGCGCCGGGTAGCGCATTCAGTTTGAATTCGAGTATAGATATGACAAATAGGCGGATAACTAGCCAGATAGTTACAGAACCGGCTTCTATCTTGCTATCAAATGCCAGAAGAAACATATATTCGCAGCGAAACAACAATAACGTTACACAGGACAAACATTTGTCATCTTCTCCGTTGAATAGAAAAAATATCGATGTCAACAATATAGATGACAGGTTTTCCCATGTAAGGGGACAATATTTTTCTGCAACCATGAAACCAAGACTATCCAAGTCCGGACCTACTTCTCCTCGATTAGTCGACGAGAGACTTTTAGCTTTTTCAAACTATGATATTCCGCAAGAATCCAACGTGGACCAAAATCTACTAGATATCTACAGCGAAAATATACCAGAAGATGACTTTGATGAAAAAGCATTCATACTGCCAGAAAATAGAATATCTACCTACCTATCGCCACGGCTGATGTCTCAGACGCTAATACCAAATAGCAACCTAAGTTCCATATCTATGTCAACACTGCCTTCATCACAGCTACAGCAGGATATCAATCTTCAATCTATAGGTATAATGACACCAAATGGCTTCAGCGTAGATATACCAACCGACAAGAATTAAGAACTACTGGAAAGATCTAGCGACAAATGATTTTTTGTTCTCTAGATCTTTCTGTAAAAATATATAGTTACATCACCAAAGCTACATTTTATTGCGAAATTAGTTATCTCGGAGAATGCCTTGAGATTTTTTAGCCTCCTTATGCTAGAAATCACAATCGCTCCGGACTTTAGCTCTCTGCGCATTTTCTCTTCCAGTCTAATGTAAAGTTCTTCGGCATCTTTCATGGGATAATGCATAAGAACTATGTCAGCGGGAAATGGCTTGGAAAAATTTACATTGAAAAAATCATCATTTATGAACTCGACTCGCGTAGCCGCTGCCCTATCGATTGAGGAAAGTTGTTCTTTCACCTGCTGGGATGATTCATATAGTGTTTTTACTATTTCTATGCCAAAAACCTTCTCTATAGTCGGAAATAGCAAAGCTGCTCCAATCACCACCTTTCCCGTACCAGAACCTAAATCATAGAAAACCTTTGCTTTCTTCACATCATCGGCAATGGCCGGTGTCTTCATTATGATTTCGAGCTCACTGATGGGCATTTCACCATATATCAGAAACTTTCTATCGGCTTCCTTCATAGCCTCTCTGCCTCTGTTGGATATACTGTGTCCGTCAATGTTATCATACAGTTTCCCAAAAACCTCTTTCGCCTCTTTTGAGGAGATCTTTAATCTAGACATATTAAACGTAACAACTGTGGCAATGATTGTGATAATAACCAGAGTAAAAGTCAACACACAGTAAATAATCTTACGAGAGCTTACTGACTCTCCTTTTGTATTTTTTGTGGACATACCAATCAAATATATAAATACAGTGGAAGTACTATATAAATGATTTTGTATAAATCAACATGATCTTTGCTACAAATTGGTTAGCCTGAAAAATAATCCTAAAAACTATAGCCCACCACAGCACCAACAGAAAAAGATCTGTAGCCACTAGCACCCCGATAGCTACTTGCCAAAGAAACTGACGTATTTTTATTCAACTCATAGCTGCAGCCCAGAGCCACAGAGCCAGACAGTTTGCCCACCTCCGCTGCTCTACTTTTCAATTTGCCAGAGCTGGCGTATTCTGTGAGGCTGGCAGAAATCTCTGGACTAGAGTAGGATAGCAGATAGCTGGTGCCAAGGGATATGAATGGTCTGAAATTGGCCAGATCTAGAGCCATGGTTAGACCGAAATTGCCAGCAACCAGGTGATGGCTGCCACCGTCTATGGTTAAATTTAAAACTCCTGCACCTTCTTCGCTGAATTTGCCGTAACTCAACAGAGAGGTTTCTAGCGATGCCGAAGGAGTGAAAATCAGATAGCCTCTCACTCTAAATTCTTTTTCCAGCGCCATAGCTGCATTAAATGTGTTGGTGGAAAAATTTGATTTTGCTATTTCATTTAGTTTCTCTATGCTTCGGTCAATTTTGTGACTGTTTCTTCTGTAGGACAGATTGAGAGCTATATTGATGC
>JAITAR010000093.1 GCA_031284025.1 Rickettsiales bacterium
CTACTCGCGATAGCATGAAAAATCTTTTTGGTAAGAATTTTTTGTTTATACAATTAGTCTCTATTATTTTCATTAGCACCATGTCCTATCTATATATTTTTAACAAACCCATAATCAAAGTTGGATTATCGATCTGTGGTTTTAAAATTGTCAAAAAAGAAGTAATTAATAATAATGGCCGAAAGGATACCGTTTTAGTCCTTAAACACAGAAAAACTGGAGCCGATGTGCTCTATGTTCTGAACAATGATTCCCATAGATTTTTTGGCATATCTTTCTTTGTGCCTGTTCTTGACAAAAGTGGAGTAGCCCATGTGCTTGAGCATTCGGTGCTGTCATCATCTCGCAAATACAAAGACAATGAATTATTTTTTAACTTACTTAAAGTCAGTCCAGCAACATTTCTCAATGCCTTTACCGAAGATGGGCAAATTTGCTATCTGTTTCAAACAATAAATAACAAAGACTATTTAAATCTAATGGGCGTATACCTTGACACATCACTATTTCCGGAGTTATCCAAACAAGATTTTAAAAAGGAAGGTTGGAGATTGGAGGCAGATGAAAGAGGAAATTTAAACTATAATGGAGTAGTTTTCAATGAAATGAAAACAGCCTACTCGGGACCAGACTATTACTGGTACTTTGATTCTCTAAAGGCTCTATTTCCAGAGTTGGAGTTTGAATCGGGAGGAAAACCTAATCACATAGTAAATCTAAAATATGAGGATCTTTTGAATTTTCATAAAAATACCCATAATCCTTCGAATTCTTTTACGTTCCTCTATGGCCGGGGAAACATTAGAGAAGAATTAAGCCTGCTGAATGAAAATTTTAGGGAATTTAAAAAAGTGGATCCCTTAAGATTGAACTTTGCAAATAATTCTGTAAATTCTCTGGTTAAAAAGGTTTCGACCTATCCGGCAGGAAAAGGAGAAGACTCTTCCTATATGACTTTTTCATACGTAATGGAAAATGCAGGAGATCTTATCATAGATAGCAAGATGAAAGCGCTCAAGTTTCTGTTTGCCGGCTATGAAGATGCTCCTCTAAAAAAAGAAATTCTTGAAAAGGGGTTGGCTACCGATGTCAGCATCGAGTTTGATTCGGCAAAGGACAAAATTGTCATCTTCATTGTATTCGAAGGAGTTAAAAAGGAAAACGAAAACAATGTTGAATTGGCTTTTAGTGATGTTTTAGAACATATAGCAAAATTCGGTTTTGGTGAAAAATCTGAAGCCACTGCAAAGTCGATTCAAAAATATAATATCAAAAATGAAAATAGATTTGAATTCAATTCTGAAAAAATCTCCCAAATCTATAGTCTTTATCTGTTTGGTACAGATTATGAAAAAATCTTAAATAGACAAAAAATTTACGATGAATTTGAGAAAGTTGTTAGTGAGAAAGATTTTTGGAAAAACTTCGTAGAGAATATATTTCTAAAAAATAGGCAACGGGCTTTGGTAATTTCACGGCCAGATGAACAGCTGTTGGCATCGCAGGACAGAGAAATTGAAGCAAAACTTGATAACATCAGGAAAAATATGAATGAGTCCGAATTAAAAGAATTACAGAGAGAATCTGAAGAATTTAAGAAAGAAATGTCCAACGAGTTACATGCTAATTTTCCCAAACTTTCGATGAAAGACTGGAAACATGAAAAACTTGGGGTAGATACAAAAATTGAGGATTTTGCCGGGGCAAAGATTCTTCATCATAACTTAAACGCTAATGGACTGACTCAAATTGCTCTAGCCTTCGATATCGCTCTACTGCCAGCAGATGTTTTACCAGCTGTAGCGGTCTACAATCTTCTTTTTAATAAGCTTGATTCTTCGACAAAATCCAATGAAGATTTATTTCTGGAACAGTCGAGAATTTTTGGCCGTCCTATTCATACAAAGATTTCAGTGTTATCAAAATATAGAAACGATGGTAATGTTGCTAGATTCGTTGTCACCGTAGATGGTTTTCGAGATAGTATCAGAGAACAGACCTTGGATATACTGAGCGAGAACCTTTTTGGAATCGACTACAATGGCCAAGAAAACAAAATTAAAGGCATCATTGAGCGCGAGGTTCAAAATCTGGAGATAACCGCTAGAAAAGATGGCTACTACATTTTTTCAAATTTTTCTCCGAGATTTGCTCTATCGTCACAGCTTAAAAAAGAAGGGTACTATCTATATTTGAAAAATCTACTGGCAGACTGGCCTAGGGGCTATAGGCGGCTATTGAATGAATTGCAATACCTGAAAGAAAATCTTTTTGTTAGAGATAATCTGGTAGTTGATATCGTTGGAGACGAGAAAATTGTTGAGGCAACTAAAAATTACATAGCTAAAAATCTGACCTACAAAGCCAAAGAACAGCAGTCCTATAATTTTACTGTGAAAAAACTAAATCAAGCTAGGATTGTTCCCGCTAGGAATTATGGAAATCATTTGATCTGTGAAGCGACGATAGATGGTTGGATAGTTAATTTTCTCCCAAAATTTATTGACTATCAATACCTTTTCCCGGAAGCAAGAACTAAGGGTGGCGCCTATGGATCAAGGCTGCACGTGGAACCAGATATAATGCTGTTCTACGACTATTCAAATCCTAACATATTGGATACATTTGAAATTTACAAAAATACGGGAAATTTTTTGAGAAATTTCAAAATATCCGACGAAGATTTTGACGGTGTGAGGATTAAGGCACTAGTCAAATACGTATATCCAAAAACTAGTTTTGAAAAGGGAATGGAGGCTATGAATAATTATTTAATAGGAAGAACTGATTCTGATATTAGGAATGAATATGAACACATAAAAAATCTAGAACAAGAAGACGTTAGAAAGTTAAGTAGTTTAATCAACAAATGTTTAGAACACTACAATATCGCCACTATTGGAGCAAAGGAGGGCATAAATGAAAATATGGGTCTCTATGACGAAGTAAAATAGGGGTGTAAACAAAGATATGGATAACGATAGCTACGTATATCTGGCGCTAGGATCTAATCTAGGAAATAGGGAGAATAATATGGCGTCCGCAATCAGTAAATTATCCAGCTACGGTGTAGTGGTTCTCGAAACGTCACCTCTCTACGCTACTCCTGCCCTTATGCTAAAGGATTCTCCTGAGGACTGGAATAGGCCATTTCTTAACTGTGCCATAAAAGTTGATACGTCTTTGCAGCCAGAGGAATTATTGGATCTTTGTAAAAAAATAGAGGTAGAGCTGAGAGGGGATCACAGCAGAAGATGGGCTCCGCGAACGATAGACGTAGACATACTATTTTATAAAAATCAAACATTTAATTCTGATAGACTAACTATTCCGCACAGTGGCATTTACAATAGAAGTTTTGTTATGGATCCCCTCTCTTTCCTCTATCCAGAAAAAGTAGTTGGCCGTTACTATAGTAAAAGTCATCAGCCTCTGATCATGGGCATAGTAAACGTTACTCCGGATTCCTTTTCCGATGGAGGACTGTACTACAGTATAGACTCATTTGCAGAGGTGTTCGATAATTGGTCTAGAGAAAATGTGCAAATAATAGATATAGGAGCGGAGTCGACTAATCCCAGAGTGGAGCCTATAGCCGAAGAGGAGGAAATACGGAGACTGGAGCCAATTTTTGACTACATCGAAAGCAAAAATTCTGAATATCCTAGACCACTTCTTAGTATAGACACCTATCACTCTAGGACCGCAGAATTAGCCATAACAAACGGCTTTGATATTGTTAATGACGTTTCTGCGTTAGAAAATGAGAAAATGCTAGATTTAGCAAAAAATAATCCAAGGATAAAGTTTGTTTTTATGCATAATCTAGGAATACCAACTCGAAAGAACGTTATAGTTCACGGTAACATAATTGAAGAATTAAAGAAATGGCTTGAATCAAAGTTAGAAAATTTTGATAGGGTGGGGATAGATAGAAATCAACTGATATTCGATCCTGGTCTGGGATTCGGCAAAACATCACAGCAAAACCTGGAAATACTGCAAAATGTGAGCTATTTTCATAGATTTGAGGTAAAAATCATGATTGGACATTCCAGAAAATCCTTCATGAATATTTTTAGCAGTGTCGGACCAGAACTACGCGATTGCGAAACGGTAGCAATGTCCATGAAACTGGCCAAGGATGTGGATATTTTACGTGTCCACAGCCCCGTCGAACATATGAGAGCGATACTAGCCCAAGGCCATGTTGATAGTCAATTTATTTAAAAAAATACATTATGGTAGAGAAACTACAGATTGTTCACATATTTGACTAAATTACACCACTTTTAGTACCTCCGGAAAAAATTATTTTAAATTCAGAAGAGTTTTTGTGCTGTCGCTGTCTTGCGATCGTTCTTTGTGTTTGTTGATGAAGTTTTTTTTGGCAGATTTTTTCTGCAAAATCAGAGCAACTTTATTTTACTATGAGAAGCTGATCCGGAATAATTTGGAGGGATTCTGTTGACAGGCTCCCTCCAGCCCCGTTGCCCGGCTAGCCACCGCTAGGTGGAGGTATTTCTACGAAATACCTATCCTAAGATCTACGCAGCCAGTGCAACATTAGCAAAATTATCTTTTGCATTTAATTTTTCGAACTATCTTCGCTTTCGCGACAGCTGTATCTTGCTGGATAAAACCGGTACCTTTCGATGAATGTCAATGCTATTTCACCCCCCTAGCTTCCTGTGGTGGAGGTGTCGGGTACTGCCCCCGAGTCCATCGCATCTATTACGCACGATATTTATTATCATAGTCTTTCGACGAAAAAATTATAGCACAACTTTGTTATCTTGCAACAAAAAAATGGATGGCACCTTGGAATCACATCGCTCCAGAAAAATAATATCATCACAAAATAGCTGTTGCAATTTTGTAATTAATAAATATGCTTGATCTAGAGACGATTATTTTAATTACTATGGAAGAAGAAGTGGAGAAGAGTCTGGTAACAATACTGATCCCAAATATAAAGGGACAGTTGGCTAAAATTTCAACATTTTGTGCTGAGAATGATTTGAACATATCGAGATTGACTCTTTCGGCGGTGGACAAAGACGATAAAATACAGAAAATTATTCTCTATCTCGAAGGAGACAGAGAAAACGTTAACAAAATGTGCAAAAAAATATTAGATATTGACACAGTTCTCAAAGTTGTGAATTTTCAAACAAATAGTGAGTATATCGAGAAAGAAATATGTTTTATTAAAATTTTGAATGAAAATTTAGGATTTCCAACAGTAGTTAATGTGGTGTCGGACCACTATGGCAGAATCATATTTAGCAGTGAAAAAATAACTATATTTCTAATGGAGGATAGTGAAGAAAACGTGAATAATTTTGTGAATGAAGTCGCTGAAATCACTACGGAAATAGAAATGGCAAGAAGTGGCATGGTGGCTATGGCTATAGATGATACTATAGAAAATATCATCGACATCGATCTATAAAGTTACAAAGGGGGTGACTATGGCTAATAAATACACGTTTGAAGAACACATTCTCAGACAATATGACATAAGGGGCGTTGCTGGTAAAGATTTAAATGAAATTGATGCATACTTTATTGGAAAAAGCTATGGAACTTTGCTGCATCAATTGAACAAAAAAACCTGTGTGGTTGGCCGCGATGCCAGAGAGACTTCTGAGGCCTATTCGCTGGAAGCCATTAGAGGCCTGACAGACTGTGGCATTGATGTTTTAGATATAGGTCTGGTTCCAACACCAATGGTATATTTCACGATTCAGTTTTTATCCAAAGATGCCGGATTAATAGTCACGGCATCTCATAACCCACCAGAGTACAATGGTTTTAAAATGCTGACCAGTGAGGATCCGATTTGGGGAGAGGACATTAGGAAATTAGGTGAAATATCAAAAAATGGCAGTTTTTTTGAATCTAGAGTTCGAGGAAGTATTCAGACGACAGATGTTAGGGAATATTATTTTAAGTTTCTTCTAGACATTTTGGAAAAAGATCTGAAGAAAAATCTTAAAATCTGCTGGGATCCTGGAAACGGCACAGTTGCGTACATTTTAGATGATTTTATAGGGATGCTGCCGAATGATAACATCAGCATATGTAATACGGTTGATCCAACTTTTCCCAATCATCATCCAAATCCCGAAGATCCAAAGAATATGAAAATGCTGAGTGAGGCTGTTGTTAAGAATGGCTGTGATTTTGGCATTGGCTTTGATGGAGATGGAGATAGAATAGGTATAGTGGACAGCGAAGGTTTTATTCTGTACGGTGATCAATTGCTCTGTATATTTGCCCGCAACTATTTGAAAAACAACCCCGGAGAGAAGGTTATGTCGGAGGTCTCTTCTAGTCTAGTTCTCTACGACGACATAGCCAAAAATGGTGGCATTCCCGTAATGTGGAAACCGGGACATTCAACACAGAAAGCAAAAATGAAGTCGGATGGTATAAAATTAGCGGGGGAAACCAGTGGACACATATTTTTCGGAGAAAATCACAACTATGATGATGCGCTCTATGCATCAGTTAAATTAATAAATATTCTGACAAAGGCTAGTGATACCCTCACAGAAATGAGAAAAAGTCTTCCAAAAACATTTTCAACCAAGAAAATAAATATAAAATCGAATGATGTTGATAAATTTATTGTTCCCGTTGCCCTGGCCAAAAGGCTTAGAGAGCAGGGCAGAGAAATCTGTGATGTCGATGGCGTTAGAGTTAACAAAGCTGATGGCTGGTGGCTCTGCAGAAATTCCAGCACGGGACCTCAGATGACTATACGCTGTGAAGCTCTGAGTCAAGAGGGGCTGGAGGAGTGCAAACGAGAAATAAAAGAACAGCTGAATTTGAGTGGCTATGATGTAGATTTTGACTAATTTTTCCTAGCTATGATCTGTAAATCCTAAAAGAATTTAGACGACTGTAGCATCAGTCTGTGAAGGAGGTAGAGCATCTCTTATTTTGCCAACTACACTTTTAAGGACAACATCTAGTGTAGCACTATCTCTACATTCAACCATAACTCTCAGGAGCTGTTCAGTGCCAGATTTTCTCACCAGAATTCTTCCAGTATCACCGAGTATTTTACTCTGTTCATCTATAAATGATTTGATATCCTCCAATTCCAGTGGGTTCTGTTGCCCTTCACCGAATTTAATGTTTTCTAACTTCTGTGGAACATTGTCGTAGACTTTAGCCAATTCGCTCAATTTTACTTTGCTGTTTTGTCGTTTTGCCAGCTGCAATATTGATGATACTTGCAGTCCACAGCATATGCCATCTCCCGTTGTTGAATAATCCCCCAGTATTATGTGTCCAGATTGTTCCCCTCCAAGATTCAGATCATTTTTCCTCATCACCTCTGCTACGTACCTATCTCCAACGTCGGTCCTCAGAACTTCAATGCCCAAACTTTTTAGATATAGCTCCAGACCTAGATTAGACATCTGTGTTATAGCAATGGCGTTATTTTTCAGTTCATTTTCATCTAGCATTTTACGGGCGAGGAGAGCAATAATTCTATCTCCGTCAACTATATTACCTTTCTCGTCGACAATTATAATTCTATCCGCATCACCATCGAATGCCATGCCCAGATCTGCATGTTCCAGCGTAACCATTTTTTGTAGGAGTTCTGGTCTGGTAGAACCACAACCATCGTTAATATTAGTGCCATCTGGCTGGCATCCTATTTTTACAATTTCCGCACCCAGCTCCCAAAACACCGTTGGAGCTACTTTATAGCTGGCACCGTTAGCACAATCCAAAACCATCCTTATTCCCTGAAGAGTCATATTTCTCGGAAAACTACTCTTCACGTACTCTATGTAGCGCTGTTGATATATATAGTTGTCCGATCTCCAAACTCTACCTATTTTGCTATCTATGGGAAGATTCTTCCCCAGTTGTTCACTATCTATAATAGTTTCTATCTCCTCCTCAATTTTATCAGGGAACTTTATGCCATTGGAATCAAATAGTTTTATTCCATTATCATAGTAAGGATTATGAGATGCGGAAATCATTATTCCTAGACTACATCTCATAGATTTTGTCAGCATAGCTATTCCTGGAGTTGGTATTGGGCCAATCATAAATACTTCATTCACCCCCCCCGCAGTTAGACCAGCAGTCAGCGCCGATTCGAGCATATAGCAGGACAACCTTGTATCCTTACCTATTACCACTCTTACCTTTCTCTGGATACTTTTCTTCAGAGTCTGCGCTACAGCCAGACCTAATTTCAGAGCAAAATCTGCAGTCATAGGAAATATATTCGCTCTAGCTCTTATTCCATCCGTACCAAAATATTTTCTAGGCACTATGACACCCTATCAGCAACATTGTTAACGCTATGACAGTAAATTCCATAGCAGAAAAGTAAATACTTTAGTAGTGGTCACCAATAGTCTAATTTTAACCTATTCCATTAAATTCTCCCAGAGGTCATTTTTTGCGATCTGCCCTATCTATTGTTGATTTTTTCCATAGCTACCTAGTTCACTGACCAATCATAATTTACCATTTTTACCCAAAGATTTTAGGTTAATATTTAATTAATTATCATTTTATGTTATAAAATTGGTTATACTCCGATTACCGGTTTTAGACTTTGTCAATAGGAAATAAAATTCTTTCGAAGAAAAATGTACTTTACAGTCTCCAGAGAATGTCTACAATCGGTGGGTAGTTTTCCAGTTTATTTTCAATATTTTTTCTATGGTCTGTGGTGTTATGGATGCAGCAGTGGCAATGGGTGGTTTCTGTGATTGGAAAGAAGTGGCCACCACTCTGCGAAGAGAATTCGGCGATGACGTATATAACAGCTGGCTAGCGGAATTAGAGCTAGTGTCTTTGACAGACTATGAGATAGTGCTGTCCGTTCCCACCAATTTTGTGAGAGATTGGCTGCTGAGAGAATACTTCGAGGAAAGAACTCGAAATGCCAGAGGAGAACGGCAATGTCTGCGAAGAGGCATAAAGCAGGTGTTGCTAGACTATTTTCCCAGGCTGGTTTCCTTTAGCGTGGTGGTACGTCGAGAGGAGAGGAAAATTCCCATTATTCCTAGCAAGACCACCAGCATTTCACCACATGGCAATGTTTACAGTCTAGGAACAGAACTTAACAGAAACTACACCTTTGACAGCTATGTGGTAGGTACCGCTAACAAATTGGCCTTTGAGGCAGCTAGAAATTTTGTAGAAGGAGATAAACTAGGAAATCCTCTATTTATCTATGGAGGCGTCGGCCTAGGCAAAAGTCATCTATGCCAGGCCATCGCCTGGGCTATGGGTGGCGGTGGAGGAGAAAAGGGGATAGTCTACCTCTCCGCAGAGAAATTCATGTACTTGTTTGTCCAGGCCTTGAGAACTCAGGAAATAGGTAGCTTTAAGGAAAGACTGAGAAACGTAGATGTTCTTCTGGTAGATGATATCCAATTCATAACAGGAAAGGATAAAACTCAAAGAGAATTTTTTTACACCTTCGACACTTTGGTGGCCGATGGCAAGAAGATTGTCCTGGTCTGTGACAAAGCTCCTGCCAATCTGGAGAGTCTAGATGAAAAACTCAGATCTCGCATGAATGGAGGACTGCTAGTGGCCATAGAGGAATTCGATTACAGCCTTAGATTAGCTCTAGTCAAAAAAAAGTCAGAGGAGTTGAAACTAAATCTTAGAGACGATCTTCTGGAATTTCTAGCGAAAAAATTAAATAGAAGCTGCAGAGAGATAGAAGGATGCCTACGTAGACTGTTTCTAAAACAGAGCGTACTAAATACAAAATTTGAGAAAATAGCTGATCTAGAAAATGTCCTGGCGGATAGCCTAGACTGTATGGCCGACGAAATGCCGGAAATAGAAACTATACAGCGAAAAGTTGCCGAGCACTTTGGCCTATCCCCTGTGGATCTCAGATCCAAAAAAAAACATAGAGATCTAGTGATCCCAAGACATCTAGCCATGTACCTCAGCAGAGAACTTACTTCCCTTAGTCTTTTGGAGATAGCAGAGAAATTTGGCAGAAAAAACCACAGCACTGTGATACATGGCATAAATCACGCTAAAAGGTTGGTGGAGACGGAGCAAGAAATGTCAACGATTGCCCGAGGTATATTGGGTCAATTTAGTAGAAGCAGAAAAGAAGTATCTCATACCCATCCATGTTAATCCCGTACAAAATTAGGGAGTTAGGGTATAAGTTTTAAATTCTAAAAACTATAGCCCATCACAGCACCAACAGAAAACGATCTATAGCCACTAGCACCCCTATAGCTGCCATCCAAAGAAACTGACACATTTTTAGCCAACTGATAGCTGCAGCCCAGAGCCACAGAGCCAGACAGTTTGCCCACCTCCGTACCTCTACTTTTCAATTTGCCCGAGCTGGAGTATTCTCTAAGGCTGGC
>JAITAR010000100.1 GCA_031284025.1 Rickettsiales bacterium
CACCTTGCAACTACTTAGTTTCCCATTCATAGGCCTCCTGTTACTTTTTTAAAAGAAATTACTAGAATCGACTAATAGACTAATAGTGAAAAATAATTATTCAATAGATAACCGTCAAACAGGCATAGTCTACACATGAAGAATTTAAACAGGATGATTAGAGGACATTTGGACATTATCGCCGATGCTATGTTCATAATCTATTCCTCAAAAATTTTTCCATCTAACCATAGCTCTAGAGCTAGCCAAATTTAAACTGCCAGCTATAAGGTGATTGGCTCCTCCTGGGTATGTAGTCTGATTATCGCTGAAAGTAAGATTTTCTAGATTAACTACCACTCCTTCGCTCAGATGGATAGCCCCACCACCGTTTATGATATTATATTCATTCTCGTTATTGCCATTGTTTAGATGAAGATTTCTAAGTGAAATATTTTTTGCATTTTTTCCAAACATAAGAAGTTTATAGTTGTTTCCACCATTCAGTAAAATAAATGCATCTTTGTTTGGTCCAGAGATGGCTATGTTGTCGTAGTTGATCAGTGGTCCTTTGGCGATGAAATTATGGTAGACAATAGCATGTTTTTTTATTAATTGTGATTGTAGTTTCATTTTCAGAACTCAACATTAGTTGAATAGAGAAAAATTCACAGATAGCTTTATCCTCTTGCTATTATTTTAATGACATTATATAAGTGCGACTAGGCAATTTTAATAAATGCGATTAGTTATGGCAAGAAAAGAATTTGATAAATTACCTGTAGATGGCAATGAAGCTGTCGCGCGGGTTGCCTATAAAATGTCGGATGTATTTACGATTTATCCAATAACTCCCTCTTCCCCCATGGGAGAGTTGGCTGATCAGTTTTGCTCCAAGGGGGAGAGGAATATTTTTGGTCTAAGGCCAACGGTGACGGAGATGCAGAGTGAAGGTGGGGCCGCTGGAGCTATGCACGGTGCATTGCAGACGGGAAGTCTAGCTTCAACTTTTACCTGCTCCCAAGGACTGCTGCTTATGATACCGAATATGTATAAGATAGCAGGGGAGTTGACTCCCTGTGTTATACATGTTGCTGCAAGAAGTTTAGCTTCGCAGGGGCTGTCGATTTTTGGTGACCATCAGGATGTGATGTCGGTCAGACAGTGTGGCTTTGCTATGCTATCTAGTGGTTCTGTGCAGGAGGCCCAAGATATGGCTCTGATAGCGCATTTGGCTACCCTGGAATCTAGAGTACCGTTTATAAATTTTTTCGATGGTTTTAGAACATCTCATGAAATTAATAAGATAGAGCTACTGGACGATGAAATTATAAAAGCTCTTTTGAATAACGAATATGTGGTGGAACACCGCAATAGAGCTCTAAGGCCAGATCTACCGGTTATGAGGGGTTCTGCACAGAATCCAGATGTATATTTTCAGGGAAGAGAGGCAACCAATAGATATTATAGTGCTGTACCTGCTATAGTGGAATCCTATTTCAAAAAATTTGCTAAATTGACTGGAAGAAATTACAAGCTATTTGACTACTACGGTGACAAAAATGCGGAGAACATAATAGTAATACTTGGATCTGGAGTGCAGGCGGCCAAGGAAACGGTAGATTCTCTGAGAGGCAGAAGGATTGGTGTTTTACAGGTTAGACTCTATAGACCATTTTCTGCTAAAGATTTTTCCAGGATACCAAAAACTGTTAAAAATATAGCTGTGCTCGATAGAACTAAGGAACCGGGAAGTCTAGGAGAGCCGCTCTACTTGGACGTTGTTTCTGCTCTGGCGGAGACAAATAGGAAAACCATCGGAGTTATTGGTGGTAGATACGGACTGTCCTCGAAAGATTTTACTCCAGCTATGGTAAAAGGAGTCTACGATGAGCTAGCTAAAACAAAGCTTAAAAACCACTTTACTGTGGGAATAGATGATGACGTTACAAATAGCAGCATAAAATATCCTGATAACTTCACGGTTAGACATCAGAATATGAAAGAGGCTATATTCTTCGGACTGGGTAGTGATGGCACCGTGGGAGCTAACAAAAATACGATTAAAATTATATGTGACAAGAAGGAATACTATGGGCAGGCATACTTTGTCTATGATTCTAAAAAATCTGGTTCTATAACGGAATCTCATCTGAGATTTGGTAAAAATAAAATAAATTCGACCTATCTAGTGCAAAGGGCCGACTTTATAGGTTGCCACCAATTTAATTTTCTGTTTAAGATAGATGTTTTGGATAGAATTAAAGATGGCGGTACACTACTGTTGAATACACATCATTCCATAGACAAGGTGTGGAACGAATTGCCAAGGGTAGTGCAGAATAAAATTATTGAAAGGCATGTGAAATTCTATGTTATAGATGCCTACGACGTGGCTAGTAGAGCTAAAATGGGAACTATGATAAATACAATAATGCAAACCTGTTTTTTCAAACTTGCCGATGTAATAGATCCAGATGAGGCCATTGGAGAAATCAAGAAGGCTATAGTTAAAACCTACAGCAAGAAGGGTGAGGAGATTGTGAACAATAACATAAAGGCAGTTGATGATTCTCTTAGCCATCTCCATGAAGTTGATTATCCTCAAAAGATTACAAGTGGCATAGAGTTGGAGAGTCAAGTTGCTTCAGATGCGCCAGATTTTGTTAAACAATTTACCGCTAAATTGATGGCAGGTCATGGAGAAAGCATAAAGGTGTCAGAAATGTCTGTAGATGGCACTTTTCCAACGGATACGGCTAGATATGAAAAGAGAAACATAGCTGACAAAATAGCAGTATGGGACCAGTCAAAATGCGTACAGTGTGGCCAATGCGTATTTTCATGTCCCCATGCCTGTTTGGATTCTAAATTGTATGATGGGGGCCAACTGGCAAAGGCACCGGACTGCTTCAGATATAAAGAAGCCATGGGAGACAAGACTGGAACGAAAAAATATACTATTCAGATATCACCCGAGGATTGTACTGGCTGTTCACTCTGCACCGTTGTCTGTCCAGCGCAAGCACTGTCAATGCAGCGGAAACAGGATGTTATAGACGACGAGATAAAAAAGAGAAAATTCTTTGACTCTGTAGAGGGTACGGTTATCGATGATCCTGCAAATCCGAAGGATGTACAGTACGAAGAATCTCTGTTCAAATACTCTGGAGCCTGTGCAGGCTGTGGCGAAACTCCCTATCTGTCACTGATAACTAAATTATTTGGCGATAGAATGGTTGTGGCTAATGCTACAGGTTGTTCCTCCATCTATGGAGGTAATCTACCAACCACTCCCTGGTCAAAAAATAAAGAAGGTAGAGGTCCTGCCTGGTCGAACTCATTGTTTGAAGATAATGCAGAATTTGGTTTGGGTTTTCAGATAAGCCAGGAAACTCAGAAATCTGAGGCTGTGGAGCTGCTTGGAAAGCTGAGAGATAAGATTGGTGCGGATTTGGTTGATGCCACCATTAAGAATTCTGGCGAAACAAAAGCTCAGGGAATTCGGGAGCAAAAAGTCAGAATTTCTGCGATCAAAGAGAAACTTAGTAAAATTGGTGATGCGGAGGCACTGCATTTGAACGCTATAGTTGATGTTCTACTGAAAAGAAGCATATGGATCATTGGCGGTGACGGTTGGGCCTACGATATAGGCTTTGGTGGCCTTGACCATGTGATAGCCAGCGGGAAGAACGTTAATGTTCTGGTTATGGATACGGAAGTCTATTCAAATACTGGAGGTCAAGCTTCAAAGGCAACAAATCTAGGGGCATCGGCAAAATTTGCTATAGATGGCAAGAAGACAAATAAGAAGGATCTTGGCGCCATAGCTATGATCTATGGGAACGTATACGTTGCCCAGGTGGCTATCCGTGGCAATCCAACCCAAACTATGAAGGCTCTGCGAGAGGCTGAGGAATATGATGGACCATCCATTGTCATTGGTTACTCCTCCTGCATAGCCCATGGAGCTCCTCTGGAGAAAAGTTTCATTCAGCAGAAGAATGCCATCGACAGTGGTATCTGGATGTTATATCGCTATAATCCGATTCTACTGAGTCAGAACAAAAATCCTCTGCAGATTGATAGTGGGGAACCAAAGTTGGATGTGCTAGAAACCTATCTTTACGCCGAAACTCGCTACGAGTATATAAGAAAAACGAATCCTGACTATGCTGCAAAGGTCGTTGTGGATCTAAAAAACTACATAGCCAATAGATGGAATCGTTATAGGCTTATGGCGAGTGGAGGTGCAAAGTAATTGAATTTTAAAAGAAAATTTTAAGAGAATATCTATGATAAATAAAGTTACGATCCTCGGTGCGGGAGCATTTGGCAGCGCTGTAGCTAACATAGTCAGCGAGAAGGATTACGACACCAAAATGTTTTCCATCGAGGAGGAATGTGTTAATGAAATAAATAGTAGACACACTAATAGCAAATACGTGAAAGATGGTGTGCTGAATGCTAACGTCTCCGCTTCGCTAGACATAGCTGAAGCAGTAGAGGGAACCGGTGTCATCTTTATAGTCCTACCCTCTAAAGTAACTGCCAGAGTTATCTATGATCTAAACAGATCCGGAGCTAAAAATTTTGCCAGGAAATTTGTACTGCTGACAAAGGGCATCGACGAAGTCAGCGGAAAATTTTTCAGTGATCTAATTTCCGAACAATTTCCAGATGCTGATGTGGCTGTGATGTCTGGTCCAAACTTTGCCGAAGAACTTTTTGCGAAAAAACCAACGATAACAACTATGGCAACGAAGAATATGAAATTTTTCGGTGAATTGGAGAATATTTTGAATTGCAATTTTTTAAAATTACAGTATTTCGGTGATCTCAGAGCAGTTCAGCTGTGTGGCCTCGTTAAAAATGTGGTGGCCGTAGTCTGTGGAATTTCTGAGGGGCTTGATCTGGGAAAGAATATATTTGCAGCTCTAATTACAAGAGGTATCGATGAAATGCGCAGTTTCTGCAGAAAATTCAACTGCGACGAGAATGTGGTGATGACTCCCGCCGGCGTAGGTGATCTAGTTTTGACTTGCAGTAGCCTAAAATCCAGAAATATGTCCTTTGGCCACAAAATTGGTGGTGGAATGGCTGTGGAAGAACTTCTAGGAGATTCTGCCGTCACTGTAGAAGGAGTCAGCAATGCAAAAAGTCTCAGCAATATGTCCGACAGAGTCGCGATTAATGATTCGTTTTCTAGCTTTTTGCTTGAGATAATTAGCAATTCTTTCACGAAAAGACAATTGGAGGAAAAAATAACTAGAATTGGACTTATGGTATAAATAAACTGTTGGAACAGTTTTCTATTACATTTTAATTGTGCTGTATTTGTTTTAGTATGAAAGAACTATTAGATAATCTCAATGGAGACCAGCTGGAGGCTGTTCTCTACAATGAAGGGCCGTTGCTGCTGCTAGCCGGGGCAGGCACTGGCAAAACCAGAGTTCTAACGTCAAAGATAGCCTATCTGCTCAAGAACAAAATTACCGACATTTCTAGGATAATGGCTGTGACCTTCACTAACAAAGCTGCCGATGAAATGAAAAGGCGAGTAGCTGCTATGCTGGATACCGATATTGCGGCTATGTGGATCGGAACATTTCATTCGACATCGGCGAGAATTCTTAGACAGCACGGAAATTATATAAATTTGGATAGAGATTTCACTATAGTGGATAGTCTGGAGCAGGCGACAATTATAAAGCAGATAATGCGAGAAATGGGTGTGGATCCCAGAGATAATAATCCAAAGTATTATGCTGAAATGATCGGAAAAATTAAAAACGACATGAAAGGAGTTGACTATTCCATCTATAAATTGTCAGAACTGTATGAGCTGTATACTTCCAGACTAAAGCAGATGAATGTATGCGATTTCAACGATCTTATTTTAAATGTTCTGAAGCTTTTTAGCAGCTGCAATGAAATTAGAGAGCTTTACAGTAGGATGTTTAGCTATATATTGGTTGATGAGTATCAGGATACTAATGCACTGCAGCATCGGTGGCTGAAGCTCATTAGTGATCTCGGCGATGGTGAAAGCGTCAAAATTACCTGCGTTGGTGATGATGATCAGTCAATATACGGTTGGAGAGGTGCTGAAATAGATAATCTCCTAAAATTCACAAAGAGCTATAGAACAGCTAAAATACTAAAATTGGAACAAAACTATAGATCAACTCAAAACATATTGAACGTTGCATCCACACTAATCAGCAATAATAAACATAGGCATAGAAAGACACTGTATGCTAGCGAAGGAGGTGAAAACGAAAAAGTTCAACTTATTATATGTAATGACACAAAGCAGGAAGCCGTATCTATAGTGAGTGAGATAGAAAAACTAAAAAAAACCAACTATATCGGAGATTACAGAGATATAGGAATTTTAATTAGAGCGGGTTACCAAACAAGGGTATTCGAGGATGTATTTTTGAAATTTGGAATACCATACAGAATAGTTGGTGGCCTAAAATTTTATGAGAGGAAAGAGGTAAGGGATTGTATTGCCTATCTGCGCTTCATTAATAATCCAGCCGATTCTATAGCTTTTGAAAGAATTGTTAATCTTCCTAGAAGAGGAATTGGACCAACTACATTAACAAAGATAAGGGATTTCGCCATAGACGGTAACATAGACTATCTAGCTGCCATAGTTGGTATCTGCGCCAACGGTGTAATCGGAGGTATGACTAGAGAACAGATTTTGAACTTTCATGAAAAAATTAGCCGATGGCGGAGAGAAATGACTATGGTAACCCCTAGAAATCTAATGCTAATGATTCTATCGGAAATTAGAATAGTGGATTCGGCGGCAGGAGATTCCTATGGTGAGGGTGAAACTAGACTAGAAAATGTGAAGGAACTTGTTAGCACTCTTGAAGACTTTTCAAATCTGGGGGATTTCTTCGAGTACGTCAGCCTTATGGGTAACGACGAGGATAGTAATGTCTCTGGGGCAGTGAACATTATGACCATACATTCTGCTAAAGGTCTGGAATTTGATGTGATTTTTCTGCCTAATTGGCAAGAGGGAGTATTTCCCAGTCCAAAATCCATAGAAGAAAAGAATGGTCTTGAGGAGGAAAGAAGACTGGCCTATGTGGCCATCACCCGGACTAAAAGAAAATTGTACATAAGTTACTCTAAATTGAGATATGAGTATGGTGATGTTACGGCGATGTCCGTGTCAAGATTTATAGAAGAATTGCCACAGGAAAGCGTAGCTATAGTTAACTACGAGCCGGATAGTGAATATTATAGCGATTACTATAGCCAAAAACAAAATTATGGTGGCTGGAATCGCAGAAGAAATAATGGCGATAAACATCAAGAAATTAGATCCCACGAATTTTTTCGACGACAGCGAATAGACGATAGCTATGGCGATAGCCGAGTGATGACTAATAGCTATGGCTGGACAGCATATCCTGCCGGCGATGCTGTCAAAAATAGATTTGTTCCAAAAAAATGTGTGCACAAAAAATTCGGAGAGGGCTATATAAAAAGTGAAGATAATAACAAATTAACTATAGTCTTCAAGAATTGCGGAGAAAAAATAATTCTAAAGGATTTTGTAGATATCATATCATCTACTGCTACCAATTAACGTTGACTTACTGTCTTTTATTTTTTATCCACAATTTGAAAAGCCGATTACGGCGAACTTACTATGGTTTTATGGATAACTTGCTTCTCCTCTCCTTTTCCTTTTTATCAATTAAATCCAATGTTCTCAGCGATATGGAGTAAATTTTATTTTCAACGTGGTCATGGCAGATGTTAAATTCTCCATCTCCATTGATTTTATCCTTATCTAGTACATCTTTTATGTTTTTACCATCAGGTAGTATTTTTGCTACTGCTACTAGTAATGAATAAACGCAATCTTTAATGTTAGGTTTGTAGTGGCCGCTATCATTAGTAATTTCAGTAATTTTCCCATTTTTAAAGCTAAGAGATCCCCCAGCTTCAATTAGTCTTTCATTATTTTCATTTCCGGTTGGAAAATCGCTGTGATTTCCTCCAGATCCGGGAGAAAAAAGGTATATGCTGTCTTTACGTGGAATAACAAAATTACGTTTGCCATCAAAATTGTGACTATTATTATCTATCACAAACTTTAGATCTCCGCCACTATCATTATCGATAGATAACTTTAATTTATCATTTTCCCCATATATTTCTGATGGATAATATGCTATATCGATAGTATCGCCGAATTTTTCTTTTTTAGAAGTATCTTTGATATTTATATGCATAGTTTCTTTTTCCCAATAATCTTCTTTATTTTTTTTAGCTTGTAGCGCACCATATAGTTTCTTAATATTGTCTGCATCGTCTCTTAATAAAGATAAATATTGTTCTAGTAGCTCAGCTACATATGCTGATTCTATTTTATCTTTTATTAAATTTATCGAATTATTATTAACATTATCACTCACAATAAATTTTTTATAAGATTCTAAATTGTTAAAACCTGGGTCAAATTCTGTATTTTCTTTACGTGTACTTATGTAATCCTCAACAATTTTTCTGTAAATTGATTCATCTTTATCTAGTTTTGTTTTTAGATCTAAATTAAATTCCAAGAATTCGGCACTACCGCTCACAGACATATTAAAATCCTTTTTAAGTTCATTCTCAAAACGATAGGGCGTATCCATTTGATATGTTTTTCTTTTTCCTAAAAAATTTTTTTCCACTATAGCTAACATTTTAAAGTAAAAATAATAATAATTATTAATTACAATAGATATTTATATGTTACAGAGAGAAATTTAAATAAAAGTAATTCATATTTACTATATACAATCCAATTTACGCAGTTAGGCACTAGTTTTTACGCAATTGTTCCCAGTTCTTTGAATTTTCTCGCAAATACTTTCCCATTTTGTCCAAAATACCATTTGTAAAAGCAGTATAGGCACCACCATAGAATTCGGAAACAATATCTACATATTCGCTAACGATGACCCCAACGTCAGTCTTTGGATAATTTTTTAGCTCAAAACTTGCGAGTCTAAGGCTCTGTAGCACTACACCGTCAAGTGTCTCCAAAGTAAGCGGTTTATGCAGAAAATTGCTGATCATAGAATCCAATTCCTCCACATTGGCTATCACACCCTCCAGCAGATTAACGATGAAGTCACTCCTATCTAGATAATTGCGAATAATTCTAGAGTATTTTCCATAAAAACTGTCTTCGATGTAGTATTCACCGATTGATTTTAAAATAGACTTTATATTTCTATCACTGCTATTTCTGTCGTAGTAGGTAAATAACGCCTGGCACGCTACAAGCCTAGCTACACTTTTTTTTCGCGGTCCGACCCCATTTTTCTCCATAGTCGGAATGTTTTACTTTTTAAACCATTTTTTGAAAAATCCACCGTCGCTCTTAGACTTCTGTAATAAATCATCCAAATCTTTAGCTAATTTTTTCTCCTCATTTGTTAAATTTTTTGGTATTTCAATTTTTGCTACAATTAACAAATCCCCCTTTCTTTCTCCACCACCCAGTATGGACATACCTTTACCAACCATCTTTATCTTTTCTCCCTCCTGAGTTCCAGCAGCTATATTTACCATAGCCTTTCCACCATCTATCGTCGGCACCTCTATTTCTCCACCCACCATAGCGGTCGTTGGGAATATGCCGGCAATAAGTTGCAAATTGTTTTTGTCTCTGGTAAAAATTTCATGTTTTTTTATATTTGTGAAGACAAACAGATCTCCACTTTTACCTCCATTTTGCCCAGCTTCTCCCTCCCCCGCTAGTTTTATTTTGCTACCGCTGTCAACTCCGGCAGGTATTTTAACCGATAAACTCTTATTTTTATTTACTCTACCAGTTCCATCGCATTTTTTGCATGGTTTTTTTATGGTTTTGCCGGTTCCTCCACACTTTCTGCAGGTTTGCTCCATAATAAAAAATCCCTGCTGAATCCTTGTAGCCCCAGAACCACCGCAGCTACCACAGGCTATGGAACCGCTGCCATCGGCTGAACCACTTCCCCCACAGTCTTCACATTTACACATGGTAGCAAAATCTATATCGATTGTCTTACCCCTGTAGGCCTCCTCGAGAGTCAAGGCAACATCATATCTCAAATCAGAGCCATCTACAGCTCCACCACTTCTTTTAGTTCTTTTTCCGCCACCACTGCCCATATCTGCGAAAATATCTGAAAATGAACTAAATATATCACTAAAATCGCTAAAGCTTGCACTCTGGAAACCACTAAAACCACCGTGGGCACCACCGCCACCAGAAAAAGCATCCGAGCCATACCTATCATAGGCTGCCTTCTTGTCAGGATCATGCAGAATATCATAGGCCTCTGCTGCCTCTTTAAACTTCGTTTCAGCCTCTTTATTGCCAGGATTTCTGTCCGGATGAAGTTCCATTGCCTTCTTCCTATATGCCTTCTTAATTTCGTCTTGAGTTGAATTTTTATTTACTCCCAAAATCTCGTAATAGTCCTTTGACATCGTAATCCATTAAACGCTAACTAGAATATAGGTGAATTTTTCATTTTTTCAAGACAACTATTCAGAAAAACACAACAGCAGCACTCAATACCCAATAGATCCTGAAATCGGTAGCGGGAGAGGGTTTCGAACCCCCGACAACGGGATTATGACCCCCGTGCTCTACCAGCTGAGCTATCCCGCCATTCAGATAGAGAATATTTTATCTATTAACACTAAAAAGCAAGTGAGAATTTTTTGAAACATATTGACTTGGCCATTACTCATAGCATCATAGGCCCATGATGGGTACTATTTTACTAGATAAATGACAAAGGAGATCATATCGGTGGCGCTAGCCTGTGACGATAATTATGCTCACTACTGCGCTGAAACTATAGTTTCGATACTGATAAACACAAAATGTGAGAACATACACTATAATTTTTACATTATCCAAAAGGACCTTTCTGAGAAAAATAAAACGAGAATAGAGAAACTCAGGAAAACAATCGGGGATTGTTCTATAGAATTTCTCGACATTAGATCTACGGCCATCATCACAGGAAATCCTATGTTCTACAGACTGTGTCTGGCCTCACTGCTACCAAAAAAGTTAAATAAAGTCATATATACAGACTGTGATGTGACATTTCTCGATGATCTGCGTGAGTTGTGGCATGAAGACATTGACGACTACTACAGTGGTAATTGCGTAGACTGGGGATATAACAAAGATAGAACAATTGACCATTTTCTAAATAATTGTAACATTAGTGAAAGTGAGTTATTCCCAGAAGACCACGAAATGTATTTTAATTCTGGCTTAATGATATTAAACCTGGCTAAAATCAGAGAAGATGATATTGAAAAAAAGTCAATAGACTTTGCGGAAAAATATCCAAACCTTCCCTTTAAGGATCAGGATATCATAAATTTAGTATACCATGGAAAAATAAAAACGATAAGTTTCAAGTGGAGTTTTCTAATTTCCTACTATGCAGCAAAAAAACATGGAATAAGGATAGACAACGAAGCTCTACTGCATGATTTGAAAAAAAGTGCTAAAAATCCTAAAATGGTGCACTTTTTAGCAAATAAGAAACCGACCACCGTATATAGATCTATTTTTCATTTCTTTTCATATCGTATAGTTAACAGATACAAGATGTTGTTTTGGAAATATTTGGCACTTACCGATTGGAAAGGTGAAAATAAATACAAAATTGTCCACAAATTTCCACTGAACTTTTTGAATCTCCTAGGCAAATAGTCAGATTAAGATATTTCTTGGATATCTTTCAAACACATTAATATCTAATTAATATGATGATTAGCCCACTTTAAAAAAAACTCTTTACAAAAAGAAATGACAGAATTAACATTCATCTATACAATCATTTTTATGAATTTATTAATACTAAAAAAGTAGAGAGACTGAGATGGGGACTAGTCCACTGTCTTCTAGCGCTGGGACTGCAAATTGTTCCATAAATCGGTGGAGCTAGCACCACCATAACCTCCTTCGATGGTTTGTCGGATGCTATCGATAACGAAAACATTCAAGAGATAAATCTGGAGACAGAAAATATTTACTTTGAAAATACTCTGACCATTAACCGCAGCGGTCTAACCATAGCCGGTTCGACCGAAGGCGGTGGCACCACGCTAGATGGTGTAAATTGCCAGGGCAATAGATTCTTCAGCTTTGGTGACAATATAGATAACGTCGAGCTGAATAATCTAACTTTTAAAAATGCTAACAGCAACGATGCAGGTGCTGTTTTCCACTTTGGCGAGGGGAATAGCAACATTATTCTGAAGAACGTGACCTTTGACAATAATACGGCTGCGGCCAACGGTGGTGTTATCTTCTCCTCGACTAGCGCAGAGGAAGAGGAGAACAATAACAATATAATCTTTCAGGAAGAGATCGTCTTCAAAAATAATGCCAGCGAATTGGAAAATGTAAATTTCAATGGTGGCGCAATCTATGCTGAAGGCACCACCATGACCTTTGATGGCAGGACAACCTTTGAAGGCAACACAGCGAATAGAGGTGCTGCCCTCTTCCTGGCAGCCGGTTCTACGGCCGATTTTAACTCCGGTATTAATCTGCTTGACAATAGGACAACGGCAGCTGACAGTGGAGCTATCCATCTGGAGGGGGATGAGAATAGACAAGCCATAGTCAGTGTGACACAGAATGATTTCGCCAATCCTACTAAACTAGGCGGCGAAGGATTGAGCCATAATATAAATACGGAGGGAGATATAAATACGGGGGGAAATAATGTAAAAAATGCCATCTATCTTAAATCCCATTCACAACTGAACTTCAATCTGCTAAGTGGTAACGTTGATCTCTACGATGTTATCCGGGGAGATAGCCCGAGTGACAATAACAACAACGAGATGCAGAGTGACAATAACAACAACGAGATGAAACTGGAGGGCCAGGGAGGCTGGTTCAACGTTAACCAGGGAGGCTCCATAGATGGTTTAACTCTCACCAACAACGGAGGACGGCTGAATCTGGCGGCGGACGACGTCAAACTCAGTCTGAAAAATTTCACAAACTCCGGCCACATCAAATTTTGCATATCCCCCGGTGGAAGCTGCAGCAAAATAGAAGCAGAGGGTCTAATCACTCTGGCACAGGGAACTAACATAGAGATAGTGCCGGCTCCGGGAATCTACAATGGAGAAATCAGCCACAACATTATAGAATCTCTGGGCGAAGCAATAGATCACAACGAAGTTGATCCAGCATTCACAATGCCGTATGGTATGACAGTGACTAGAGGGTTCTCCGAAGACGGAAAATCCTACCAGCTAACCTTAGAAGGGGAGTACAGCGAAAGCCCTGGGACTAGCGGAGAGAATAGCGGAGAGGCTGAGTCGACAGACAACGGAAACAATTCGGATGCTTCTGGCAAC
>JAITAR010000097.1 GCA_031284025.1 Rickettsiales bacterium
CCCGATAAATTTCTAACACTAGACTAGATCTAGAATTGTATAGGAATGCAGTATCTACTAGTCTAGAGAAATATTCTAGGAATCTACTGTTCTCATTTCTGCTGACATTCCCATATCTATGATTCTACCAATGGATTCATGGAAAAAATAACAATTTTTACCAGACAAAGGCAATTGTCTACGATAGAAAAATAAACTGGAAACGGACTTCAGTAGTATTTCTATGTGCTATATAGTTGGATGCTGTAAAGTCTAAGTCTACCTGGATCCTCCTTCTAAATCTTCCAGAAATACAGAAACATCCTGATTCCAACCTTCAAAAAGCAATAGTCGCAGAATAGCAATCTAAAACAGCAACAGGCATACCCGCCTCTATCATTTATACCACACATTCCGTACGTTATTGTCATTGATACTACTAGCACTCGGAGTAGCGGGATTTATGTGTTTTTTATTATACTTCCTATCTTTTCCGTATAAAAAAGACGGCGCATCAGAATCATTCATCAATGCTATTTCTACTATAGTATTACCTACCCCCATAGGAGTTGTCCATGGATGCCCAGTTCTCTTTCCGAGAAACTTTTATTCCATTTCTGGTCTGTCTGAGGTCTAGGGGATAGTTTTTGTTCATTTTCTAACTAATTGCTTTCTCTAAAAATTGCTGCATAATTTCTGCTATAATATTACCTGCTCCTGTGGGAGACATATGATTATGTCCACAAAGTTGAGACTTAGACATATATTACTAATATAAAAATCAATTTATACTCCAAAGATAGTTGCTAACTCTAGAGATCTGGACCAGCTATCCCCATCTGTAATGTGTTTACATCTACATTTTTCCATAATAGAACCCGACGGTAGGCGCTGCTGCTGGGCTCTAGCGGGACACAGAAAATTATTTTAAACATATCAATAGTTATTTAATAACCATATACAACTATTCCTCCAGGTCTAGAATATTTAGAAATTCTCTAAGAATGATTTTTTCCCCAAAATCCTCAAAAACAACCTTTAATTTGTTATCAATTTCGCCAACTATGCGCCCTCTGCCAAACTTAGCATGTGTACACTCTTTGGAAACCGAGTTGTTGCCCTTCGCAGTCCTGGAGTGGCTGATTTTTTCTCCGGGGAACGATTCCCAGGCACTATCACTATCTTGAAACTTATAGTGTCTGACACCGCCATCACTGTAATTTTCTGAAAAGTGAGTATTCGTTCTAGTTGGTCTCCTTCCATAGTAGTTAATATATTGTTGATTATCCAACTCGTGGTTGATTATACTAATACTTTCTCTAGGTAGTTCACCCACAAATCTCGACATATCAATGGCTGTAATACCGCCATATTCATACCTTAATCTGCTGTAACTTATATATAGTCTTCTCTTAGCCCGAGTTATAGCCACATAGGCCAACCTCCGTTCTTCCTCCAGGCCATTTTTATTACCAAGCGACCTAGGACTGGGAAAAATCCCCTCGCACCAGTTTGGCAGAAAGACTACATCAAACTCTAGCCCCTTAGCAGAGTGTATAGTCATCATATTCACTGCTCCAATTACATTTTCGCTTTCACTAGAATTCATGAGACTCACATGCTCCAGAAAGTCCTTCACATCAGAAAAATCTTCGAGAGTTTTGACCAACTCCTCTATATTTTCCATCCTTGTTCTTGTCTCAACCTCATCATCATCCCCCAGTGATTCTCTTAGACCAGTTTCCGTCAAAATTGTCGCCATAAGATCTCGCGGAGTCGCCCTCGTCATGAAGTCTCGCCATCCGCGGACACTTTTTACAAAACCTAGTAGTTGTTCTCTTGTCCTTCCCTTTATAAGTCCTTCATTGCACATGTTGGCAAGCGTATTCAGATAATCTAAATTATTATCTATGGCAAAATCTCTTATTTTGTTGACGGTTACAGGCCCAATCCCTCGCCTGGGCATATTAATAATTTTTTCAAAAGCCAGAAAATCAGTCTGACTATTAACAAAACGTAGATAGGCCAGACAACATTTAATTTCTTTTCGCTCATAGAATTTTTGAGTTCCCACTATTCTATAGGGTATACCGTATTTCAAAAAAACATCCTCGAATATCCTCGTCTGGTAGCCAGCTCTCACAAGCACAGCAATATTCCCGTGATCGCCGACATATGCATTATCTGTCATATTCTCTATTTCTTCAACAATGGATATAGCCTCCTGTTTGCTGTCACTGCAAATAATGAGCCGAACTTTTTCATCATTATCACTTTTATCTGCATAGAGTGTTTTCCGGTGTCTATTTTTATTATTGGCTATTAACGTGGAGGCAACATTTAGTATGTTTTCCGTGGACCGATAATTTTTCTCAAGCTTCAGAATTTTAGCCTTTTCATAGTTACTTGTAAACTTTAGTATATTGTTTATCTCTGCTCCACGCCAGCCATAGATTGACTGGTCATCATCGCCAACACAGGTTAGCTTCAAATTTTTGTTCTTTTCCCCACCGCCAATGAATTTTAGCCATTGATGCTGTAGAGCATTGGTATCCTGATATTCATCCACCAGAATATAATTGAACAGATTATTATAGTATTCTCTGACTTCACTATTGTACCTAAGAAGTTCGAGTACATTCAGGATGAGGTCATTGAAATCGCAAATTTTCATCTGCTTTAGCTTGCTATCGTAGAGAGCCCGCACATCCTCCAGCCTATAGAGCGTATCGTCAAAACCGCCCAGACCGTTCTTAATTCTATTGATTGTCTCCACATAGTATTTTGGAGAGCCATCCTTCGTATCCATACCAAAATCCAGCATTATCTGTCTAACAATGCTGTATTGTTCAGAATTATCAGCAATAGTAAAGTCACTGGCCAAACCTATGTGGGCCCCATCACGTCTCAAAATTTTTGCCGAGATCGAATGAAACGTAC
>JAITAR010000012.1 GCA_031284025.1 Rickettsiales bacterium
CAGACGAACACAGAACAATGGAATATAAGAAAGCTGGAATCCACGATGTTGGTGGCAAAGGCCGATTTTACGGCTATGCCAGCGTCTTCAATGTAGAGGATAGCTACGGAGACATAATATTAAACGGGGCCTTTTCCAAAACTCTTGAAAATCTGGGTAAAATAAGACTACTTTGGCAACATCACAGTGATTACGTTATCGGTGAAATTGAAGTCCTACGTGAGGATGTCGTTGGTCTATATATAGTAGGGAAAATCCATCTGGATAGTGAACTAGGAAGTAGACTGTACTGCTATGTCATGAATAACATAATAAATGGCCTCAGCATAGGCTATAGAGTTGACAGCTGCACCTTTGATGCTAACGACAGAAGAATTATCAGGGCCATAAGTCTATTTGAGATAAGTATAGTTACATTACCGGCAAACAAATTCTGTGAAATAATCAGCTGCAAATATTGTGGGTGATTTCTCCCCAGCATTCTGCAGAAATGTCCATAATGACTCTAAAGGACAACGGCGCTAAATTTTTTGTCGAGAATTTCTATCTCCAACAGATCGCCTGGCCTGAGATTTGTTTCGACTGTAACTATTTTGTCATTTTTGCGCACAAGGGCATAGCCCTGCCTAAAAATTTTTGCTCTGCTGAAGGCAGCTAGTCTACAGGAGAGACTGTCGAAAAGCAAAAATTTATTTCTGAGGCCGCTACCGATTAGATACATTATCTTACTACGAGTGCTATCTATCATTTGTTCAGCTTCATCGAAAAGTAAAAGGGCATTTCTGAGAATTTTTCTGAATAGTAGATCGAACTTTATTTCAAAATCTTTTTTCAAAGGGCTTAGAAAACTTGCCACCGCCGTTGGCGTTGGCAATCTGAGATCAGATACAAAATCGGCTATAGTCCAGTCTATCTCGTGACCTATGGCTGTTATCAGCGGAGTCTCTGATTTGAATATCTCCCTGGCCAGTGGTTCACTGTTGAAGCACATTAGATCTTCCACAGAGCCGCCACCTCTAGTAATTACTATCACATCGACGAATTCTTTTTCGTTAAAATGGCGAATACCCCTGACTATGTCTTCGACTGCATCCTGACCCTGCACCGAAGAATGGTACAGAATCACTTCATCTAGAGGCAGCCTATCAGCCAAACAAATTTCTATATCTCTTATAGCTGCACCATTTTTGGCAGTTATTAGGCCAACTTTTCTAAGATTTTTAGGAATTGGCCTCTTTCTATCAAATAAACCTTCTGCCCTGAGTTTATTTTTTCTATCTTCGATGAGTCTGAGCAGACTGCCGGTACCATTTATTTCCATACTTTCTGCTATAATCTGATAAACTGACCTTTCTCCATATATCGTAAGTCGCCCCTGCACCACTAGGCTCAGACCATCCGCCAGTGCAAACTTCAGATTCGTAGGTGAATTTTTAAAAAATACCACATTCACCACAGCATTGCTGTCTTTTAGACTAAAATAGCTGTGACCATTAGAAGATAATTTTAAATTACTGACCTCTCCCGCTACCCTTAGATAGTACAGAGCACCCTCTAAAATGACCCTGATGCTATCGACCAACTCCGAAACAGTGTACTGGGGAATTAATTGCATATATACCAAATAGCTATCGAAGAATATGGTGGCGCGAATGACGGGACTTGAACCCGCGACCTCTTGCGTGACAAGCAAGCGCTCTAACCAACTGAGCTACATCCGCAGTCATATATCGTACTCACACCACACCGGCCTCTACAACCAATCACTCGAAAAGTTTGATCATCACCCGGCCGCCGGAAATATAGAACGAAATTACGAGAATTCAAGAAAAATCTTGAATTTAGAAGTATGGCTGCCCATCTCCGCCAATTCAGCTACTCATTGCTTCTTGATTTTATATTAAATAGCATGCACAATGATAGATCCGAATCGTCTGGGAAGATGGCCGAGCGGTCAATGGCAGCAGACTGTAAATCTGCCCTCTCACGAGTTCGAAGGTTCAAATCCTTCTCTTCCCACCACAGGGCGCCGGTGTACTATGGAATTATTTAGGCGCGCCAACGACGAATAGGATTTTGTCCGGCATTGGTTTTGCCTGTCAATTTTTCTGTCATTAGGTTTACATTAGATCAATTATCTCTTCAGCTTAGATGCGAAAATTTCGTTTTGGAAAAGTTATAGACCTACTGCTGGGAATCTCCAGCATAGTGTTGGCGATTTTCCTATTCATATCGATTTTAACCTATAGCAAATTAGATCCATCATTTAATACGGTAGCGAGTTCCTCAGCTATCTTCAACAAAATGGGTCTACCGGGGGCATACGTTGCGGACCTGGCCATACAATTATTTGGTGTTGTGTCATTTTTCCCAATTGTTCAATTTTTTTTGATTGGAGTTGGCCTCATTAGATCAAACAGATTCAAAAAATCGAATGGATTTGGTTTATACTCAAAGGTAATTGCCTCCATCGTATTCATAATATCCAGCTGTGCGCTGCTATCCAAAGTCTACCGTGGCAGAAATTACTTCGGCTATGAAACCTATGGTGGAGCCGTGGGATATTATGTAGGTAATTTAATGGTGTCTCTTCCAAACAATTTTCTACTGCTATTATACTCTTCAGCGATGCTATGCTCTCTCCATCTGATGGTAGACTTTAGCCGCAGGCAACTTAATGACCTTGCCAAGGGTATCGCTAGAATAGCTAGCTCTGTCTCCAGAATTGTGGCTAAATTTGTTACTAGAATTTTCAAAGTGTTAGTTCCAGGATTTTTTTTCGAAAAGATAAAAAATGCTTTCAGAAGGCCAAAGCTTAAGGTTTCCGGGAAAAAGTTGGAGCAAGAAAATTACGGAGGCAGACCGGACAACCGTGAAAATAAAATGGAGGAAATGCGAAAACATATGGACAACCTCAAAACTAGGGGCGATGACATCATAGATAAAAGTCAAAAAATTAGAGACAGTGCGAAGCCTGCTCTCCTGTCATTCCTGCTGGGAAAGAAACGACCTAGTTCTACGGATGGCTACAAACTGCCACCCCTTGAACTGCTAAATCTGCCAAACAGCGAAGAAATTACTATAACAAAAGAGGAATTAAAACTTCAGGCAACAAACCTTCTAAGAGTACTGAAGGAATATAAAATTACTGGAAAGATAATCAGTGTGAAAGCAGGACCAATAATAACTCTTCACGAATTCGAACCTTCGGCGGGAACTAAATCTTCGAGAATTATAGGCTGTGCCGATGACATAGCCAGAAATCTCAAAGTAGAATCGACCAGAATCTCTGTTATTCCCGAGAGAAATGTGTTAGGCATAGAGCTGCCAAACAAACGCAGAAATGTGATATTTTTAAGAGATATTTTAGAGCTCAGAGAATACAAAAATAGTGACTATGCGCTCCCAACGGTTTTGGGCTCCGACATTGCCGGTAGTCCTGTAATTATGGATCTAGCTAGAGCTCCCCATTTACTCATAGCCGGCACAACCGGCTCTGGCAAATCTGTCTGTGTCAATACTATAATCCTATCTCTGCTGTACAAATTTCGCCCGGAGGAATGCAAGTTAATAATGATAGACCCAAAAATGCTGGAGCTATCCGCCTACGAGGGTATACCTCATTTGCTAGTGCCCGTAGTTACGGATTCTAAAAAAGCCATTGTATCGCTGAAATGGGTCGTTAACGAAATGGAAAATAGATACAGAGTGATGTCAGGCCTAGGAGTACGCAATATATATGGCTACAATGAGAAAGTCAGGCAGGCCATACGAGAAAATACGCCCTTTGGCAGTAAAATCCTGATTGGCTACGACGAATACGGAGAACCGATTTATACAAATAGAGAGTTGGAAACGAGACAGATGCCATTTATAGTCGTGTTCGTTGATGAAATGGCCGATCTTATGATTACGGCAGGTAAAGAAATTGAAGCCCTGGTACAAAGAATAGCTCAAATGGCCAGAGCAGCTGGAATCCATATGGTCATGGCAACTCAGAGACCGTCGGTCGACGTGATAACTGGCGTAATAAAGGCCAATTTCCCTAGCAGAATTAGCTTTCTGGTTAGTTCCCGCATCGACAGCAAGGTAATTCTCGGAGAACAGGGGGCAGAGCAGCTGCTGGGGATGGGTGACATGCTCTACATGCAAAATGGTGGCAAAATAAGCAGAGCTCATGGTCCCTTTGTTTCAGACATTGAAGTTGAGAGAGTAGTTAATTTCATAGTAAAACAGGGATTCAAACCAGAATATGTGAAAACCATTATGGGTAACGAAGATTCTTCGGGTAGCGACGGCAGCGGCGAAGATAGTAATTTCGACATAGACATAGTGGGGCAAAAAGATGACGAGACATTGTATCACCAGGCTATAGAGATAGTAAAGAAGGATAAGAAGACTAGCATAAGCTATCTACAGAGACAATTGCGCATAGGCTACAATAAATCAGCAAGTCTAATTGAAAGAATGGAGCGGGAAGGAATAATAAGTCCTATTGGCAGCGGTGGGAAAAGAGATATACTCAAGTAATACCCCTTTTAGCCCGATGTCCACTAGACACTACTATTTTTTCGCTGTCTGAAAATAATTGCTTACAATTGATAGAAAACACTACTCCCCTCACAGCAATTATTTTTGCAAAATTTTCTAACTATTCTTCACTTTCGCCATTGATATGACAACTTTTATTTTTACTCGGGCACTTAACGCTATAAATAGCAGGAAAGAAGGCGCCATAAATGCTTTCAATTCTTCTCCCGTTGGAGAGATTATAAACTATCTACAGCCAAAAACAAAATGGAAGAAAGATAAAATCAGTGGCAGACTTTCTGAGATTTCCATACAGACGTCTACCTACAGTAAAGTTATACCCATGGTCTACGGTAAAAATAAGCTGGCTGGCAATGTGCTATGGCTTGGAACGGTCCAGGAAGTTGTAAATAACAATACAACATCGGTGAATGTGGGTAAAGGGCAAAAAATTAAGCAGACAAGTATAGATTATTTCTACTTCCTAAGTTTTGCCATAGCTATCTGTGCTGGAGAGATAGCTAGTCTGGAAAATGTGTGGGCGGATACAACACTTTTGAATTTGGCCAACTATAGTCACAGATTCTATAGTGGAACATCTACACAGCTGCCAGATACTCTTATAGAATCTGTCGAAGGCAGTGGAAATGTGTCGGCCTACAGAGACATTAGCTATATAGTTTTTGAAAATTTTCCTCTCAGCGAATTTAATAACAGAATTCCAAATTTTCTGTTTGAAGTCGTTAGAAAAAATGAAATCGATAGTGGCAGTCCAACTAGTCTAGAAAATTGCCTTGGGGGAATAAATATAGTTCCTCCCTGCGGAGAATATACTTTAAATACCACTAGCCAATATAAAGCTGGAGAACAATTTGCTCCCAATTTTTTAGATACAGCCAATGGTCTATGGTATCCACTGAACAGAAATAACAATAGTGGTTCCACCGACTCTACACTAGCACTTAGCCAACTGACCAGTAGACTAGCGAACTGCCAATGGTTTTCTGTACAGACGGCATTTTTTGGCAATAGTTTGGACATTTCCAGCTGCACCATAACTCCACGAGTTTCATTTAACTACTTTGACACCGGTTATCCAATTTTTACTGCGCCCGATCCCTACCATATAGGAAGTAGCTGGAATAGGTATAATTCTCCTATGCTAGGAACAAATTACTATGGCAGCCCGAGATTTTTTAGTGGTTCTAGCAGCGATGAAAGTATCGTTAGTTTTTTTCAAAGGCTGAAAAGCATGGGAAAAAATACGGTATTCCATCCAAAAATTTTGATGGATATGGAGGGTATTCCATCGAGCAAGCTATTGTCGGGAAATATCACCGATATCGCTAATTTTTTTACAAAAACTAACGGCTATAATGCGTTTATACTACACTATGCAAATCTTCTAAAAGATTATCTAGATGTTTTCCTTATAGGAAGTGAATTGACTGGTCTCACATCGCTGAGAAATGATGGCGGTGGATTTCCGGCCGTTGATAGCCTTATAGATTTGGCGGGACAGGTCAGAACCATTGTCGGCAGCGGTGTGAAAATTAGCTATGCCGCAGGCTATAGAGAATACCACAGCGTAGATGACTGGTATGCTCTGGATAAATTGTGGGCTTCAAACTATATAGACTTTGTAGGCATAAACGCCTATTTTCCTCTGACCAATTCACCCCAGGATGGTATAACTAAAGATTCCATCAAAAATGGCTGGTTTAGTGGGGAGGGCTACGACTACATTACGGTGGGTGGCTCAGAAATGGCCGTAAACCAAAGCAAAGCTTATAAGAATATGAATTACTGGTGGTCCCATGGCCACACAAATCCAAATGGAACGACGAGCAATTGGATCCCGGAGAGCAAAAAAATATGGTTCACCGAGTATGGATTCCGCTCCCTGGACTGTTCTACCAATGAACCCTACAAAGGTGTAGGTAGCCTGCCGAAATATTCTTCCGGCAGTAGCGACTTTTACAGCCAAAGAATAGCTATAGAGGCTACAGAGGAGGTCTTTGCCAACAGCGCTATGGTAGAACGTAAACTAGTTTACTGCTGGGATATCAGACCCTATCCATTTTTTCCAAATAGGACTGATCTATGGCCTGATGGCTCCAGTTGGCAGCAGGACTATTGTCTTAATGGCAAAACGGGCATTTCAAATGCAAATGTACTAATATATCAGCTTTTCAAGGATGCAGATATAGACGAGGAACTTATAGAGAACGTGAACGTCGATGAGTTCATCGATGGCTTTGTGATAAATGACAGCATGTCTGTCAGGGATGCTCTGTACCTTCTGCAGAAAGTGTATTTTTTTGATTGTGTAGAAAATGGCGATAAAATAAGTTTTATATCAACCAAAGTGGCCTCCAGAAACAGCTATGACATCACAGAAATATATGACGACGAACTTATAGCCTCTAACCAGAATAATTCAAAAAAATTCGTCACCACTACCATCGCTGCCATCGACGATATGCCGAAGAGACTTAGTCTAATCTTCCTAGATAAGAACAACAACTATGATACGACCTCTGTCTATGCGGAGAGAATCTGCAGGGAGAGCAATAAATGTGATGTGGAGACACTACCAATGGTTTTGGATCTGGAAAAGGCCAGAAATATCGCCGAAATATCCCTCTACAGTTCATGGCTAGATAGAATTGCATTCGACTTCATTCTTCCGCTTAAATACCTGTACCTCAATTGCTCCGATCTGATAAAGCTGCAGGTGGCTGACGAAGGTGCACACATCCTAAAAATCAAGACTATAGTTCTAGAAAATAATGTTTTAAAAATTCATTCCACAGAATTTAATGCCCGAATCTACGAATACATTAAAAATGAATTGCCGGAGCCGGCTCCCGAAATAGTCGGCGAGGTGGGAGACACAAATCTGAGAATTTTCGAAATACCAGCTATTTCACTGGAGATGCTGGATAAAATATACGTGTTTTTTGCGCTGAATGGTCAATTCGTAAACTGGCCTGGAGCTAATTTATATTTCTCAAATAACAACAGAAAAAGCTACGAGTCTATCGGAGAACTAACCGCCAATTCTATGTCAGGAAGAGTAATTAACAGTGCCGTAGCAACCAGACCCTACTACTTTGATAATCTAAATAGACTTAGAATATCATTTCATGGAGCCATCGATGTGAGTCTATTAGAAAATATTGACGACCTGGAACTCTACGGCGGAAAGAATAGAGCGCTCTACGCCAATGAAATCATACAGTTTAAAAATATAGTGCTAAATCCCGACGGTTCCTACAGCATTTCCGGATTGCTGAGAGGTCTCTACGGCACCGAAGAGGAAATTTATCGTCACAAAAGCGGTGATAAATTTCTAATTCTGAATAACAATCTATTGTCGCAGGAATTTTCCAATGACAAAATCAATTTTGAATTTTCCTACAAAGCCGTTACCTTCGACAGAGATATCTCCAAAGCCGCTACACAAATATACAGCGTAAAGGGGAAAAATTTGGAACCTCTTGCTCCCTGTCATTTTAAATATAAATTGACTGAAAATATTCTGACCATGAACTGGGAAAGTAGGCGGAGAGGCTATCGCAACTGGACTAGTGGGATCACCGACGACGATTTGGGCGACACAGGCGAAAAATACTATCTGGAAATTTTTAGAGAGGAAATTTTGCTAGATAAGATCTCCACCAATGAACGACAATGCGAGTATATCATGGGAGAAGATGAACTAGCACCAACAAAAATCAAACTGTGCCAGATAAATGACCTGTTCGGCAGAGGAAAATTTCTGGAAATGCATCTGTTCTATACTCTGTGAAAATATTATTTTCATTATAATGAAAAATTAATCCAAAACACGACTATTGATAAATCTCAGATTGTCATAATAATATCGCATTCTCGCCGTATTCTAAGGCAAAATTTTTTGTTGGAATTAATATAATTTATCACTTGATTATTAAAATAATTAATATATTTCTTTATTTAGCTTCAATAACAATATTTTTTATGAAAAAGTTTCTTATGTTAATGTTTCTAGTTTTTTTTATGGGAATTTTCGCCGTAGGTACTGTGAATGCTGATGGTAGTGGTAGTGGTAGTGGCGATGGTGGTGGTAATACTGACATTGAGGCAGTAAAAACCGATGTCAAAATGTTGGATTTGATCTGTAATGTCCTGGGATTCGTAACCGGCAGTGTAGGAAAAGCTCTAGCTGCCTTTGTCTGTGCCGGTACGGCGTTGGCCTTTCTTGCGGGAAAAGTTTCTTGGACTCTTGTGCTGACCTTTACTCTTGGAATGGCCTGTATCTTCGGAGCTCCTACTATAATTAAGGTATTTACCAATAGCGATACTGCGGCCTGTGAACCTTAATAATCAAGGTGGTTAGCGGTTAATAATCAAGTTGTTAGCGCTGTTTAATTAATTAGTTTTAATTTACTTTTAAATAGTGCAAGATAATAATTCCTAAGAGAAAGTTTTAATATTTAATTAGAATCATATGTCGATAAACAAGGTTATATTGATTGGTAATGTTGGTAGAGATCCAGAAATTAGAACGATGAACAATGGCAATGAAGTTGCCCTTTTTAGCCTAGCTACCTCCGATTCCTGGAAAGATAAGACAACGGGCGAGCGAAAGGACAAGACAGAATGGCATCGAATAGTTATATATTCGCAGGGCCTGATTAATATAGTGCGAAACTACATTAAAAAGGGCACGAAACTATATCTGTCAGGTTCGATTCAAACTCGCAAGTGGGTGGACTCCAGTGGAACTGAAAAGTATGCGACAGAAATAATATTACAGGGCTACACTGCGGAGCTGCAGATTTTAGATCCCAGAAATTCATCGTCCAATTCAACGGCCAGCTATGATGATGAGTACTATAATTCACTGAACAAGGCAACCTACAGCAGCGAAGGTGGTCACAATTCCTCGGGAAAGGCGGATGATGCAAAGAACTCCGATGATTTTCTAGAGGAAGTTGTAGATGATGACATACCATTCTGATAGTTTTTAGAGTAAATAAATTTAGGTATATTTTATGAGTGAAGAGCAGGAAAGCAGCTCGTCGCTGGATGCCTTTGAGCCGGCGACGAGCCTGGGGGAGGACAGAGCCGAAGAAAAGGGCGATTCCGGTGAGGGAAAGTCTAAGGCCGTTAAGGGTAAGAAAGCTAAGGATTCGAAAAACGAAGCCGATGATCCTACGAAAAAGGAGCTGGAGGAAGCTAAAAAAGCTTCAGCCTATAATGCCTCCAGGTACGCTTCGGCGAAGGCCAATATGCTTGCTTCACAGGGAAGGAGCCTACTTATGGCAGTTCCGTTCATCATATTAGGTATAATTGTGCTGTTTATAATGATAAATAAGGGCGGTGACTGGATTCAGGGAGGTATGCGGTTCGTACTAACAAAGGCAGTGGGGGGATGACCTACTGTGAGTTCTAGCTGTTTTCAGAGGGAGGAAACCTGGAAAGGTAGACTGCTGGCTATGACCATCGGTGCGCTACTGCTGTCGTGTACTCCTCTGTTGAAAAACAGCGCGATAACGAACGAGTGTGATAACCTTACCATAGAGTTTACCAACGAAAATATAGACAATAGGCTATTTCTGAGGAATGTAAAAAATTCACTAGACAGCAAGCTTGCTTTGGTTGTCAATAAAAATGTGGATGCTACAAAAAGGCCTCCTCACTGCAGAATACTAATTACTATAGCAACACTAAACCTACCATCCATCATTGACAACGGCGGTAATGTTAGTAGAGAAAATCGAAAAATAACGGCGAAATATCAACTAGAAACAAAAAATAGAAAAATCACCAGAGACGTCGAACTGTTCTATGGAATGAACAGCTCCCTATTTAAATATTCAGACTATGTAAAAGATAAAAAAGAAAACCGCAATCTCTCGGAAACGCTAGCTGAAGATCTTTTTGTCGATATCCTCGAATCATTCCGCTAACCTACCATACTATCCTTTCCGGCGCCAGGGACGGCGTCGCAGCCGAAGCTACGACAGACCAGTCTCCGACAACGCTCCTCTTTAAATTTCAAAATGCAAACAGCCCTCTAAAAAATTGTCTTTAAAAACACCAAATTCTCAGAAGTCCTAATCCATTTTACTCGTCCATATCAGAGTGGTGTCCAACATTCTATTAGAAAATCCCCATTCATTATCATACCAGGCACCAACCCTTATGAATCTACCGCCGATTACCTTAGTCTGTGACATGTCAAATATGGAACTACTTGAATTATGGATAAAATCAGCCGACACCAGCTCTTCTTTGGTGTAATCAAGTATTCCCTTTAATTCTGCGCTGCCTGCGGCTTTTTGGATTACTGCGTGTATTTCATCCACCGTCGTATCCTTCTTAGCTTCGAACGATAGATCTACAAAGGATACATCTGGTGTTGGTACCCTTATGGACACTCCATCCAATTTACTCTTAAGTTGTGGCAAAACCAAAGCAACGGCCTTTGCAGCTCCAGTAGTTGTTGGAATCATCGACAGACTGGCAGCCCTAGCTCTTCTAAGATCCTTGTGAGCACAGTCAACCGTCCTTTGATCATTCGTAAATGAGTGAATCGTCGTCATATGACCTCTCACTATGCCAATCTCTCTGTCTAGAACCTTAGCTATAGGAGCCAAACAATTTGTTGTGCAGGAGCCATTGGACACTATATCATCGGCTTTCAACAGATCATCACCATTGACACCAACAACTATCGTCTTAACTGTACTATCCTTAGCTGGAGCAGATATTATTACCTTTTTTGCCCCCGCCTTGAGATGCATGCTAGCCGATTCTCTATCGGTAAATAGGCCAGTACATTCGTAGACCACGTCTATACCCAACTCTTTCCAGGGCAGAGCGGCCATTTCCTTTTCACAGCACACCTTGACAGTCTTTCCCCTAACCACCAGATTGTCATTTTTTATTTCCACATCTTCCCTGAATGGGCCGTGGACCGAATCATACTTCAACAGATGAGCATTTGTCGCAACGGGAGTCAAATCATTAATAGCAACAATTTCTATATTTTTATACTTCTTAGGATTTTCAAAATAGGCTCTAAAGACACATCTTCCTATTCTTCCAAAGCCATTTATAGCAACTTTTGTAGTCATTTATAATCTCCTTACCGAGTGTTATTAATATGATACTTATTTAGCTGTTCAGTATAATAAGTAAAGGCTTTTTGAAATTCTGCGAGTGAAAATTTTATAGTAACTTCCCTGAAACCATCCGGCGACACATCATCACCAACAGAAAATCTCATGTAAAAATTATTACCTTCACTAATCTGCCTAAACAAATTCTCTATATCCCTTTCATCAAAATTTACTATACCATCCTTACCATCCAAAAGAGGTTTCGATGTGATTAACACGTTATTATCCACCTTCACAAAAAAACTCCTGCCGCTATAGCCATCCTTAGAAACCAACAGAATCTTTTGGCTATTGTACGGATTTACGAATACTATAGTTTTGACAGTTACCTCCACAAACATCACACACCTAACGTTGCCAAGCATCTCATCTTCTTCACAGGACACATTCCAAACGTTAAATTTTTTGTCCACTATCTTCTTGTTAGCTATAACCTCGCCCCGCGCGCCAGCCATTGCTATCGTAAGAACGAACAGATACCCAACTGGCAACATTCTAATGCTCATCTAGTATTTTTCTAGGTAAAATTCAACAACTCGGGCAACGCTAGCCAAGATAAATAACTTTTCAATAGATTTTTTAAAAATTGTGGCGATTATTCCATTTTTTCAAATGCTTATTTACAATTACAAAGAACATGCTATTCTTCGACTGTGGTCCTCCAATCTCTGGGCCACTATGCTGGCAGCCATGGGCCACTTTCCGGAGATGTTTATTTTCAGAAGTATTTTCTAAGATTTTCGAAAAACTTCCCTCTTCCCTCACCATCATTTCTCTTTCCACGAACGGAACCATCTCTCCTTCCACTTACCTATTTTTTGAAAAACACGTTTGGATGTTTACATTTTATTAAATAGTAATTATTTTTATTTTAAACTATACGACGCAATATTATGAAGAAAATTATACTTTTAACGCCGCCAGCACTAGTGTTGGTATATACAGTTTTACTAACTGTCATTAAAAATTCCTTCAAGGTTTCAGAGATAAGAAATAATATAAACAAAACTCTAGCTGCAGAAATAGAGGAACACAAAGAGAATTATTTTTTCCGAGATAGAAAAGTTTCACTGTCTATAGACGGCAAAATCACTTTGTCCGCATTTTTTAGTGTAAAATTGAGCGTAAACAATATCGTCCTAAAAAAAATACAGTACAAGGACTATTCGATAGATGCCAACGTTAATAGGATTGAATTTAAATTGAGCCTGCTAGATTTCCTGTTGAAGAAGATAAATATCCTAACTGCTACAGCTAGTGGAATTAAGGTTATAGTGCAGGATAATCAGCTGGCAAACTTCTATATCCATAAACAATCCGTAAAAAAATTAGTTAAGCTCGAAGAAAACGAGGTGCTGGGGCTGAAAGACAAATTAAAGACAATTTTTACGGGGAATAATGCCTCCACACCGGAAATTGGCTATAAAGAGGTAGAAATCATAGAAGATAGGATTATCGATGTGGACAATAGTAGGGTAAAACTTATGCTGTTAAATTTAGCCAAAAAAATTGCGATTTTTGGTTTTAACGTTGATAAAAGGGTAAATATGGTTTTCTTCGGAGCTAATGTAACCTACATAGAAAACGATGTAGTTCAAAAGGAAATTAGAGATATTTCCGGCAAAATTGCTAGAGATGGAAACACAAAATTAAGTTCCAATTTTGTTCTGAACAATATTTCCAGCAGCGTTAACATAAACTTCAAAAGCGATAAAGCCGACTGCATTTTCGATCTCAAAGTTCTGAATGAATCGATGGATGAAATTCATATTAACTACAAAGGCAACAACCCAACAGTTAGTGATTTTGATAATATAGTGGCTGAGTATAACCTACAGGTGAAGGCGGCAAATTTTAATAATTTCCTTCAGTGGTTTCTGCTGGCAAATTCAAAATATTACTATCTATTCGACTATAAAAATAGTATCACATTTAAGCTAGATGTAGCTAAGAACAGAAAACTCTATAACATCAAAAGTTTTGCGATCAATAGCAAAGATATAGACATTACAGGCAGTTTAAACTATAGCGGAGAGAAGGATGTTTTTCTAATTAAGGTGGATAATTTGAATTTGGACGATATAGTTTTGAATCTGATGAAACCCGGAACCTGCGACTATAAAGATAGAATATCTATCTTCAAGGTGGATGACACTAGAGATCTGTACAAGATTATTAGTGAAAACAAATTGGAAAACTCAAGAGACGGAGTCATAAAAATAAATATAAAAAATTTGACAAGAGAAAATCTTAAGCTCAGTAATTCTCTGCTAGATCTTGAGATAATCGATGGCAGTTACAAAATAAACAAATTTACTGTGAACCTTAATGACATGGAGATTAGAGCGAATAATCAAAAGAAGGCTAATGGTCTATTTGTTAGTGATCTCAGCATAGTTGGAAAGGATTTCAGCGGTGTAGCGAATTTTCTAAATATTCCCGATATTATAAAAATGAAGGAGTTCAATCTAAAGTCTAAGATTCTAGTGCATAACAATACCATATATCTAAAAGACTATGAATTGAATGGCAAAAACAGCAAAATTTCTGGCTCTCTAGAGTATTTTTTTGGCAGTGGCAATGGCTATCTAGCCTATACAGCTAATTTCGATAGTTTGACTGTGGATTTTACTAGCGACAAAGCAAATACTCTGAAGGAAAAACTTCTTTGGCTGAATAATTTCACCAAAAATATCTTTGCTGATGTGAACATTGGAACACTTAGATATGGAGAAAACAGAAAAATTAGTAATTTCAGTTCAAAAATTAACTATTCCCCTGGCTACATAAATTTCTATGATATAAAACAGGTTGATTTCGATTTTATGGAAAAGCTCTCTGGGAATCTTTCCCTCGACATAAGAGGAAGAAATCCGCTCATGAAAATAAATTTCGAGATAGATGGGATTAAAATTAATCAAGACCTGATTAGCTGTGTGGTGGACATTGAGAAATATAAAAACCTCCTTCTTAAAGAGCCAATTAATCAGGAAAATCAGATGAAGTATTGGGTAAATAGACTATTCCTAATCCCAAAATTCGACGAAATAAACGGAAACATTAGTGTGAACATTAAAAAAGCACTTATCAATGGTGCCATTCTGGACAATGTGGCGTTTGCCGGCTCTATAGAAAATGGAGCATTCAGCATTCAAAATTTTAAATTTAACGGACTCGGCGGAACCACCGAGTTGAGAGGAATACTGGATCTGAAGGCAACTAGGGTTGTCAATCTGGTGCTAACGGACACGGTCTATAACCTAGAGGAAATTTTTAAGTTTTTTACTGGTGAAAATAGTGGAATAAAAAGTTTCAAAGGTGCTATAGGTCTCGGCGGAATAATACGTGGGGCAGGCTATGACAGAAATATTTTTGATAGTTCGCTAAATATGCAGTTCAAATTTATTGGTAAAAATTTGTTTATTCAGCAAATTGGCCTGGATGATCTCCGAGATAAATTAGCTCGCACCTATGAAGATAAAAAACTACTCGATATGAATGTTCGTGAAATTTTGCTAGGTAGTAGTGGCACAATTTTTAGTGATTTCAATGGAATATTTACTATGGCCAATGCAATTAGCAATTTATCCGTGGATGCCAAGGGCGACAGAACATCAACGAAACTAGTGCTTAAAGTCGATAATTCCACGAGATATACTAACATAGAAGCTCTTAGCACTTCCGCCATTCTCAATAGGGTCGGCAGCACAGAACTGCCTCTGTACCTAACTGTAAAATTCACCGAGAATTTCGCCAATAAAGCTAACCTGAACATAAATACTGAACAGATCGATAGTTATCTCGAAAAAATAAAAAATCTAATAGTGAATTAGCTTTTCCACAACTAGCCTTCTCTAACAATCTCTGAAACGATTTAGCTGTTAGTCAATTAATTGCCAGAGCTTTCTCAATCAAAGCAAAATATGGGGAATAGATCAATCATCCCTATATTCATGTTTATTACAATCCCTCCCAATTTCCAGATTTGCAGAATCTAGGTTTGCCAGCACTGAAGTTTTTCGAAGCGGCGTAAAAACCAGACAATTAGGTTGCACACCACTCTTTTTAGCGAATTTATGTTTGCATTTGGATTCAACTAAAGGCATGCATACTTTTTGTATATGTTTTATCTCCGAATCAAAGACCAAAATTCGTCTGTCGAGGGAGAGAATATATCTTTCTGATCTTTAAAATCCTCACTTTCCCATGGAGAGAAATGCTATGAATTACGAATAAATACTACACGCGTTGATACATAGATTTCGTGTAATTTATGTACTTCCCGAAGTCAAATAACAATTCAAAGTATACGAACAGAGCAATATTTTTACAAAATTAATACTAAAAGTTGTGTTATTTTTATATTTTTTTAAAATACTATGAATAGAAATATTTTGGAATTTTTCTACAGCTGCGCCCTGGACCACGAGCAATCCATGTGGAAAGCTGTTATTTTGCAGGCTTTTATCGATTTAAAGAATAATTCTAGGAAAAAAATAGCCAATACTTACAGAGTAAAAGCTGCTCTATGGTTCAATATCAATAATAGTGATTTTATAACTGTATGTAACTATGCAAACCTTAATCCAAATTACGTTTGGTCTAAGGCCAATGTTGTCAAAAAAAATAATTTCTTAGCCAAAAACATGGCAAATTGACATTTTCTTCGACTAATTAGTGAAAGGTGTCGGAAAACTGCTATTTTGCAATTAGATCAAAAAACACCATAATTAACATAGACCTAGTCAGGCTTGGATTTTTTCAAAATTATGTGTCGAATCTTCCGGAAAATTACAACTAAAGGAGCCTGGGCGCTAGCAAACTCAAATTCTAGGTGAAATTGGAAAAAGTTTGACAGCAATAAAAGAAAGAATAGTTTTACTTCAGCTGTTAATATTCCTGTAACTACAAAAGAATGATCTATGAATATAGCTAGGAAACTGGGAAGTGGGGTAGCAAGGATAGCTACAAGCTTGGTAGGAGGGCTGAAGAATAAATTTGACACCAGGGATCCGAAGAACTGGTATGGGCGCATCTTCGGTACTATATATTTTACTATTCTATTTATTTCCTGCCTGAATTTCAAAAACCTATATTTATTCCTTATTTTAGGACTCTGTGTACATTCCACCGGCGTGCTGGTTTTAGCTTTAGAGCAGAAACGGGAAAGTGAATTTGCCAAAAAAATCATCAACCCTCTGCTGCTGCAGTTGTACCTAGCTTTACCCTGCGCCTCTCTAATTTATCTTTCTAGAATGGGAAAATCCAATGATATCTTTCTATGGCTGTTTTTGACAGTGGTGTCTGTTAAGATATCAGTGTATCTATTTGAAAATATCTACGGGGGTGGAATTTTGTTAAAAAAACTACATCCTACAAAAACTATACTGGGACTTGTTGGTTCTGTTGTAATTGGCATTCTGATTGGATTGGTATCCTCTCTATTTCTAAAACAAAAACTCATTCACTTTACAGCCATAAATTTATCTTTAGTTTTGCTAATTCATCTGCAGGATATCTTAAACTACAGAATAAAAAACTATTATCTAGACCAGAGAGAAGATGCGTTGATCAGCATGTATAATAATCTAGTTTTTGTAGTACCCTTCGTTTCATCTTTAATTATGCTAGGAGCTATCAGGGTGTGAATAGTGAAAATATTATCCATTCGAAGGCTACAGCCATTGCTGCTGGCTGCCATTTTACTCCAGCACAGCTGGGCCGTAGCTGGATCTATGACAAAGGTAGAGATTGGAACGAATTTTATGTCTCTCAAAGCAAATGAAGTTAACATAAGAGCGGGCCCAGGCAGAGATTTCCCCATAGCATGTACCTATAGACTAAGATACGTTCCAGTTATGGTGGTGGGTAAATATGATAAATGGTCCAAGATTGTCGACAAAGACGGTGATGGTGGTTGGATCAGTGAAAATTTACTATCAAAGACGAGAACAGTCATAACTATAAATGAGAAACAGTTTCTCTACCATAATTTCAACGAATTATCCTTTCCAATTTTTCGAGTCGAAAAGAACGTTGTTGGAAAACTGATAAAATGTAAAAAACAAAGATGCAGAGTAAGGATTGGAAAAATCAAAGGCTGGCTAAACAAATCGGACATATGGGGCTATTCCAGCTAAATTTAAAACTATTCTCCTCCCGCAGATTCGTCTTCTCCGCTGGTGCCAACCACCAGCTTAGCTGGTGAAGAATTTAATTTATCTTTTATTTTCAGCTCTATTTCTCGGGAAACCTCTGGATTCGATCTAAGGTACTCCTTTGTATTCTCCTTACCCTGCCCAAGCCTCTCGCCTCCGTGGGAATACCATGAACCAGATTTCTCTAGCACGCCGTACTCGACACCCAGATCAACTATTTCGCTTAGTTTGGATATTCCTTCTCCGTAGTATATCTCAACATTTGCGACTCTGAATGGAGGAGCAACCTTATTCTTAACAATCTTAACGATTGTTGTGTTACCAACTATCTGCTCCCTATTTTTTATAGTTCCAGTTTTTCTTATGTCCATTCTAACAGAAGCATAGAATTTTAGCGCATTGCCACCAGTGGTAGTTTCCGGTGAACCAAACATTATCCCGATTTTCATTCTTATCTGGTTTATAAAAATCACCGTGCTGTTTGTCCTTGAAATTGAGCCCGTCAATTTTCTAAGAGCTTTACTCATCAATCTAGCCTGGAGGCCCATTTGATTCTCATCCATGTTACCATCCAATTCCACCTTTGGAACCAACGCCGCCACCGAATCTATGATTATCAGATCCATAGCTCCAGATCTGACCAGAGTATCAGCTATCTCCAATCCTTCTTCTCCACAGGAAGGCTGAGAAATCACCAACTCTTCCAGATTAACTCCAAGAGATTTCGCATAGGATGGATCGAATGCATGTTCCGCATCTATAAAGGCACAGGTCATGTTCGCCTTTTGAGCTTCAGCTATGGCATGCAGTGCCAGTGTCGTTTTGCCAGAACTTTCGGGTCCGTAGATCTCTACAATTCTACCTCTTGGATATCCACCGACACCCAAAGCCGTATCTATGGCCAACGAGCCTGAAGATATCACCTGTATATCCTCTATCGGCCTTTGGCCAAATTTCATCGCAGACCCTTTGCCAAATTGTTTATCAATCTGCATCAGAGCCACCTCCAGCGCCCTTTTCTTTTCAGGATTCATAGCTGGCGCTGCCTCTGTCGCCAAATTGCCCGTACTCTTCTGCTTCTCTAGCGATACTTTTACCATATTGCCTATAAAAAAATTCCTCATCACGAGAACTGTCCTGAGATTCTAGGTTCTTTCTATAAAAAGTAAAGTGTTCCCGAATGATTCGACTCTACCCTAAAATCCTTGATAGTTAGATCTTTCTCCCTGCTATGTTCATCTATAGTAATATTCCTACTGAGAAAATGAAAGAATATTACCGCTTCACCGAAGTTAGTTTTAATTTCTACTGTTTTTTCCGAATCGCAGCTATGTTTGACATGGCAACTCCTTAAAAAATGATATATAGACTATTGATATAATATTTTCAAATTATAATGTTATGCGGTCGTTGGTCGGTCGGTAGAAAGATTGACTAAAATAACTGGCTGATTCGTCGACTGTTTATTGGCCAATTCAATGGTGTTTGGGAAGGCTGAAAAAGTAATTTAATAGTTGGAGAATATATTTATGAGATTAGAGAAATTTAGAATTTTTGCCATAGCAATTCTGCTAGCCATAACTATGGGTAGTTTGTGTGTACGGAGAACAGATGCTAGTTCACAGAGAAATCATAGAGAAAATGACGCCTTATATATTGATGGAGAATACTGTGGAGATTATCCCGGAGGAATTTATGGTTTCGAACGTGACCTAGAAGAAGCTAACACTTTAGCTAATCTTCTTTCGAAGGTCATAGAATTTTGCAAACTATTTCCTAGTGCAAATAGCAGCTCATCGTCAAGTGGACAAAGGAAAAATGACAGTAACAGAGCAAAGAATAATCGAGAGACCGGAGAAAACATCAATTTGAAACAATTAGAAAAAGAGTTTAAAGCAAATAAATTACAAATTAATCTTATGTGGCGTGGTTTTAAATGTTATAAACGTGAGAAAGAACGCGAGTTAGAGTCAATTTTAAAAAATCCTCTTGTCATGTTATTTTTACGGTATAATTATTTTTATTAAAATAAACAGTTATATTACAGATAAACTTTACTGGTTTACATCATTATTAAACCAGTAAAGTTTTTGTGCCGAGCTTAAAAAATTGCCATTTTGCTTAGTGTAGCTCCAGTCCTGGTCATCTTCACTAAAAAAATCTCTCTAAAAAATATCACCGGAGCTTATGTAGAACTTTTCATCATTTTTATCGAGTATTAAAGAGCCGTCCAGGTCTATACCGTCGAATATGCCGCTCATTTCATCGGAGTCAATTTTAACTTTTATTGTTTTTCCCAGATTATAGGCATAGGTCAGCCACTCGTCTCTTATGCTGATAAAGCTATGGGCATCGAATTTTTCTGTGTAGAATTCAAAGTTTTTCAGAAATTCACTAACTATGGCATCTTTTTTAACCAAAAGTCCCTCTGCTTCGAGATTTGTTGCCCTAAATAAAGCATTGCCTGCTAGTTCTGGATGCTTATCTATATTTAGACCAATTCCTATGATTAAAATATTATTTTGTTGATCAATTTCCATTAGAATTCCACAGACTTTCTTGTTATTTACGAGAATATCATTTGGCCACTTTATTTTTATGTTTATTCTTTCATCGGTCAGTTTTTCTATAGTCTTAACCATAGCTAATGTTGTCAGAAATATAAAATTAGCATAGTTGTCCATTCGCTTATCTACATCAATGGATAAGCTCATATAAAGATTTTCTGACTCATCGGACACCCAGACACGGTTTTGTTTCCCTCTGCCTTTAGTCTGTTTTTTTGCAATAATTGCAGTGTTTACTGGATAGGATTTTATTAAATCCATCGTTGAAGTAACTTCATTAAAAAAATATATTTTAAACATTATATACCTATTTTATTATTATATAGCCAGTCTATTTGTTGATTAGTTTTTAGTCAACAGTAGATCAACAATTTGTTAACAATTGGAATTCCCTATCCTCTGAGTTTCTCTAGGCCTTATCAACATGGTGTCAATACAGTAAACCTGAGATAGTAACATGTTAATTTTCTGTTGAAGAATACTAGTTTATTGTTAATAAAAGTTATCAACAATTTCACCAACAGACTATTATCATTTCTCTGTTAATAACCGATAAGATTGATAAATACTGATCAGAAGTTTTGCTAAACGAATACTTAGTTACTAATTAATCTAATTTTCTTTTAAATCATAGTTTTTAATGTTACGAGTCTCCATGTCCTCTAAGCTGCCAAAGTTCGTTCTCTTCATATATCTATGATCAACAATCCCATCATTTTTGTCAAAATATACCAGCAGTATTACCTCTTCCCTAATTTTTTTAGGCATGAAGTTAAAATTCTCAGTTTTATAGTAGTAGTACAGCCAAACATTCGAATCTAGCTCTAGGCTTGGATACCCTAAATTTTTAATTAGACTATTCTTTGTAGGATTGTAAGCCATAAAATTATCTACCTTATCCTGCTGTACTATAAACTGTGAACCGTTGTGCTTCACAAAGCTACATGCTGCACAGGAAAAAAACAAAATAGCGGTATAAAACTTTCTCATATAATTCTGTAGGAAAATCTGTCCCATTGTAATTCTACGATTATTTATTGTAAATAGCAGAGAATAATTTGGAACTACTGTATTTTCTACTATTAGGGTTAGATAATTCTTTAGATTAATCTTTTTGTCAAGATATCTCTGGAATAAAAGTTAATAGAAATGAAGACAGCGGATGGGAATTGTTTTCCAGAATAATCTACTTGTTTTTATTAAAATATAACCTAGCGTTTAGTTCATTAGCTATATCGGTTAGTTCTTGATGCTAAAGGGTACGGTATTAGATTTTGTGGTAGAGCAGCTGGATAATTTCAAAATTGAGAATATAGAAGTTATAGCAATAGGCAAAAAAACTTCCATTGCAGAGCAGCTGGTGGTGGGTACGGGGAGAAGTGAGAAACATATAGAATCTACTATGGAACAGCTTAGACTACTTTTAAAGGAGAATAGCATTAGAGCTAGAACCCTCGATGGTAGAAGTAGCGGTTGGATTGTCCTAGATCTTGATGACATATTAGTGAATCTTTTCACAGAAGAATGCAGAAATAAATATAAACTGGAACAACTGTGGACAAAAGAGATAAAGTAGAGAACATTTACCTGACAACGCCGATATACTATGTGAATTCAGAGCCCCACATAGGCGGTGTATATACCACTCTCATGGCGGACATAGTTTGCAGGTTTAGCCATCTTAATGGTAGAGATGTGTGGTTTCTCACTGGAACCGATGAGCATGGACAGAAAATTCAGCAGTCTGCAAGGGACGCCAATATGGAAGAGAAAGAATTCGTTGACAAAATGGCCAAAAAATTTGTTGACGTTTCTAACTATATGAAATTCGGCTATAGTGATTTTATAAGAACAACTGAGACTAGACATACAGAATTTGTTCAGTATATCTGGGGAAAACTTGTTAGCAATGGTTGGATATATAGAGGCAAATATTCTGGCTGGTATTGTGTAAGTGACGAAGCCTATTACACGGAGAATGAACTCCTAAAGTCGCAGAGCGGAGAATTGCGAACTACTCTGAATAAGTCTGTGGAATGGAAAGAGGAGGATGCCTATTTCTTCAAGTTAGGAAAGTTTCAAAAAATTCTTCTGGATTTATATAGTGAAAACGATTTCATACAGCCTAGCTACAGAAAAAACGAAGTTATAGCCTTCGTTAGTGGTAAAAGTATAAAAGAGTTGGAAACGGAAAAGCCTCTACAGGGCTATTTAAAAGATCTATCCATATCTAGAAATAGTTTTACCTGGGGGATAAAAATCCCCTGTGACTGTAGCGGCAAAAAATTAATAGATCACAGTGAATGGACTGAAGGCCTGGATGATAGCGAGAAACATGTAATATATGTTTGGCTGGACGCGCTATTTAATTATCAGTCAGCTCTGAAGAGTAATAATCTATTTGAAAAATTTTGGAAGAATGCTAAGGTGGTACATCTGGTGGGTAAGGATATTTTAAGATTTCATGCGGTATATTGGCCAGCACTTTTGATAGCTGTAGAGTATCGGGAGGAGGAGATTGATAGACTTAGTGTGGCGGAAGATGTTATCGAAAAAAACATAATTCCAGCAACGGTCTTTGCGCATGGCTGGTGGACAAGGGATGGTAAAAAAATATCAAAATCTGCGGGCAATTCTATAGGTATTAGAAATGAGGTGGAGTTTTTATCTTCGGAATTTTCTATAGACGAAGACACAGCTATAGACTACATAAAATACTATCTAGCTACGGAAACATCTTTTGGAGCCGATGGAGATTATTCGAGGATCAGACTTATAGAAAGAATTAATGCTGAGCTTGTGAACAACATAGGAAATCTTATACAGCGCGCATTAGTCATGATGGAGAGGAATTTTGCTGGAGTTCTAGAGGAAATAGAGATTAATCCTGACTATAAAATCAAAGAACTTCTGACTCATGGGACTATAAATGAATTCGATTTTATAGCATATAAGAATCTCATCATTACTATATCAACGGCAGCTAATAACTACATGGAGCAGGTGGCGCCATGGAACCTGTTAAAGGCCAACAGCATTGGTGAAGCAGCTAATGCACTGACTAATGTGGTCCGCGACATTATTAGAATAGCTATTCTACTGCAAATTTTCTGCCCTCATATAGCTGGGAAGATTTTAGATTACTTTGGTCTGGCCGATAGAAAATTCGTTATCCTCTACGGAGACAGTAGCCGCATAGCCAGACGGAAATTAACCAAACCCATTGGATTTTTCCCGCGGCTAAAAAAATAGATGAAGAATAATTTTGATTTTCACTAGATTTCCAAAGACGGTATGTGTGTTGCTATGAGCAACCTATCCCTAAATGTGGGATCTTCATAGTACAGGCTCTTATCGCATTCTATAGCTACTGAATCGCTAGCTACTATAACTTTCTCCTTTGGAAGTCTGGTTAGTTCCTGTGGCAATAATAGGGGTACAGTGATTCTACTGCCGTTGTCATCTGGAATTATTTTACTGCCAACTAACTCTGCAATGAGGGCGGAAGTGTTGGAGTTGTTAGTGCAGCAGGCTACTCTAGTGCCGCAGCCGGATAAAAGTGAACATGCTCCCTCATAGCCGTAGACATTTTCTAGTTCGTCAATGTTGTGCACTATTGGACAGATTTTAAGTCTATACCCTCTGGAATAGAAAACTATGCTCTCCATAGACTTTATTCTTCCTAAACTTTCAAATTCATCTAATATCATAAGCATGGCATTAGCTCTAGAAGAACTATTGTTCTCAGATCTTTGGTTCGTCGTAACCCAAATGGATATGAACTGCTGATAGAAAATTTGTAGAAGAGGTCTCAGTCTCTCGATGTCGATGGGGTGTACGACGACGTAGAGAGTACTTTTTTCTCTAGCAAAATTAGCTAAGTTAAAACTGCTGCTAGAGGTGGTTCTGTCAATCTGCGGATCTGCCCACAGCTCTAGTGCCGAAGATGCTAGATTTTGTATGAATTCTCTGTTCTCTCTGGTTTTTCCCAGAAATGCATTGATATTTAGCAGACAAAAATACCCTAGTTTGTCACTAAATCTGGCAATAATGGACTCTAAATAGTTGTTTAAATCATTACCACTTAGAATTCTATATATTTCTCCGAATGAGTTATTTTTGGTTTTATCCAGACAGACGGATTCTATGAGAACAGCAATTAACACTCTAGCTTCGTTTACATGGAGGCCATTTTCTGGTAACAGCTGGTGACTTATTTTCTGAATTTCATCAATTCTATTCAACGATCCTTCTGCCAGATAATCCAAAGGATTATAGCAATGGGTAGCTCCTCTTCTATTTGCCGGATACCATAGGAAAATTTTTTGACCTAGAGACTTTTCACGATAACCGCTAGTGAGAGTAAAATTTTCTGAGGTGA
>JAITAR010000025.1 GCA_031284025.1 Rickettsiales bacterium
TCCAATTTTTCCACCAACACATTCAATGCAGCTATGGCGCTGGAGAAAGAATTTAGAGCTGGAAAATATTTGATTTTCACTCCTTCAGCATCGCTAGAAACTTCTCTGCTGAGCTACGGCAAATTCAGTGAAGAAGGCGCGGGAGTTTTAAATTTAACGATAGATAGTGGCAGCCATCATCTGGTGGCTGGCAATTTAAATTTGACTATGGCTGTGGATCTAGCCAATTTCAGACCATTCATTTCTCTGGGCGCCAGCTATCTGCTATCCTATTCCAATCCAGAGATCTCTGCCAGCTTTAGAGAATACTCCAGCTCGGGCAAATTGAAAAGCAGGGCAACTGATGTGGGCAAACTGTCTGGCTATGCGGCTCTGGGTTTGAGCTATCAGTTGAATAAAAATATGTCAGTTTCTTTGGGTGGCAACTATAGGGGTGCTAGTGGCTACAGATCGTTTTCTGTTGGTGCTGTGATGGGCTATAGTTTTTAGGAATTTTTTTTTCTAAGACCTAATTTAGGCCGAAGAAATCCAACAAAAGGCTTTCGCTAGCCGTCTGTCAAACCATTGACAATGGGCTACTTTTGTGTATTCTACCATTCTAGGCTGTGGAAAATCATAGATAGATGAGGAAGTGGATTTGCCCGGAGCAATCTTTGGCGAAGTATTCATCGAAAAAGAATGTTGATGTTAATAAAAATTCGAAGATGTTAGAGTGGAAGATGTCGGAGGTCCCAGAGTATGAGGGATGATATTCGAGGACCACATATCCCTGTCATGTTAGATGAAGTTTTGGATTCTTTGAAGCCGAAGAATGGTGATGTGATACTGGATGGCACCTTCGGTGCGGGAGGCTATAGTCGAGCAATTCTAGAGAAAAATGGCTCCTGCAGAGTTATGGGAATTGATAGAGATGAAAATGTGGAGAAGTTCGCTAGAGAAATTAAATCAATCTATGGCGACAGATTTGTTTTTTATAGTCTTAAATTTAGTGAAGTAAAAACGATAGTGGAAGATGATAGTCTGGATGGAATAGTTCTAGATCTAGGTGTTTCTTCGATGCAGTTGGATGATGGCACTAGAGGTTTCTCCTTTGGAAAAGAGGCTAGACTGCTAATGACGATGGGAAGAAATGCTGTGACGGCCTACGATGTTGTTAATAGTTTTAGCCAGGAAAAAATAGCTTCTATAATCTACGATTTCGGCGATGAGGCTAAGAGTAGAACTATAGCTAAAAAGATTGTAGAGTACAGAAAGCTAAAAATCATAGAAACTACGACAGAACTGGCAAATTTGGTAAGAAGCTGTTTTAACAGAATGGGCAGAATAGATAATGCCACAAAAACTTTTCAGGCCATTAGAATTTTCGTTAACGACGAATTGGATGAGCTAAAAACTATTTTGGGATATTCCGTAGATCTACTGAGAAAAAATGGACGTCTCGTTGTAGTTACCTTTAATTCTCTGGAAGATAGGATAGTAAAGAGGTTCTTTAGTGAAAATGGAAATCTAGGAACTAGAAAGGTGGACAAATATGGTAAAAATGAATCTGATGGCTTTATTTTCAATGTTCCCAGGAAAAAACCTCTGATAGCCTCTACTGTCGAAATTCAGAGAAACATAAGGGCTAGATCGGCTAAACTCAGATGGGGAATAAAATGCTAGAGAATATTCTAGATAACATTGAAAATACAATGGTAGCTATTAATTTGTGTTTTTTTATTGCTCTCATTACTGTAAAGCAAACGGTCTCTAGAGCGGAAAAGGCGGTGACAACTGTGGAAAATTATGTCGGAGAACTCTGTCGAGAAGATGAAACACTTGCTATGGAACTGTCACATATCACAGATCCAAAAAGACTGAAAATCATATATTATAGTTTGGCCAGAGATGATGATAGTGAACATATTGCGAATATCAATGAAATGACTACAATTGACAATCTGCTACTATTTCAGCGCAGCCAACGCAAAAATATACAAATTTCTCTGCCACAGAATGAATTTAGATAGATCAAAGTTTGCCCTAGTGTTATCCGCAGTAGTTTTAGTATTCATCGTGCTGATGGCTCGAATGTTTGTGCTAGCTGTACTAAACTATGGCAATGCGAATAACAAAAACGTCTTTACTTCGGACGTCGCTAAAAAAAGGACAGCCATAGTAGATAGAAACGGTGTACTAATTGCCGGCGATTTAAACACAAAAACTTTGTATATCAACAGCCACCTACTTGAAAACGAAGATTTCGTTGCAAAAAAGTTATCAGAAATACTGGATATTGACTACGACTGTCTATACAGAAAATTAACGACTAGAAATCAAAAAACTAGGTATATTCTGGTAAAAAAACATGTGCTTTCCAGTGAGGAACATATAATAAGAGAGCTGCCAATAGCCTCTATAGTTTTCGAGGACAACTTCCTTAGATATTATCCCTATGATAATTTATTTTCCCATGTAGTTGGCTATGTGGATCTGGATGGCCGAGGAATGCTTGGCCTTGAGGAATACTATGATGGATACCTAAGAAATACTGAAAATTCTCCACTGAAGTCAACGTTAGATATGAGAATTCAGAGCGTGCTAAGAGAGGAGCTACAGAAAGCTAGCGAACTATACAGTCCAAACTTTATCGTTGGCATAGTGGAGGAAATAAAAACTGGCAACATTGTAGCTATGGTTTCACTGCCAGATTTCAATCCCAACATAGCCAATGACAGAGCGAATACGTTCAACCACGCTACCTACGGTGGCTATGAGCTGGGCTCTCTCCTGAAGGTATTTACCGTAGCCAATGGCATAGAATTGAATGTAATCGATGCAAACAGCGAATTTGACGTTACGAGAGACATAAACTATGGAAAGTTTGTCATAAAAGATGTAGATTCCCTAAGGCATAGGGGAAGGCTAAACACTGGAGAGGTTCTAGCCCTATCGTCGAACATAGGAATTGTAACAATCGCCAGAAAAATTGGAGTGAATAGGCAGCTAAAGTTCTTTGAAAAGATAGGAATATTGGAAAAACTTGACATTGACCTCAATCAAGTTTCTTTGCCAATGCAGCCAAGAAAGTGGAAGGATATAAATCTAGTTACCATAGCCTATGGCTATGGCATAGCGGCTTCACCACTTCACATCGCAAACGCGATGGCTGGAATTATAAATGGTGGCAGTATGATAACTCCGAGATTCAGCTATAACTTCGGAGTTCAAAAGAAGCTGAAGGTGGTGTCACCGGAAACATCAAGAATAATCAGGAATTTCATGAGACTAACGGTCAGCAGAGGAACGGGAAAACTTGCTGACATCGTTGGCTATGACATTGGCGGAAAAACTGGAACGGCGAGAAAAATAACAGCCGATGGCTATCAAAAGGGTGCCCACATAGCATCATTTTTTGGAGCATTTCCAATGGACAACCCACAGTACGGCCTTGTAATTGTGATGGATAGACCAAAGGGAACCAATGATAATAATATGGACGCCACTGGAGGTAGCACCGCAACCGTAATAACTAAAAATATTGTACTCAAAATTATGCCACTGCTAACTTGGCAACGTTAAAAAATATCATAGCAAATTCCTCTCCCATTCATTTCCTATACTCTATTTGCAAACAATCATTTTGAATTCCAGCCGGTGTCTCCGTATT
>JAITAR010000034.1 GCA_031284025.1 Rickettsiales bacterium
TGCTCTCGTTACCATTAAAGGTAGTTTGTTCTCTAAAGATCACAGCAGTATTATCTTCAATTTGCATGGCTCCACCGGATTTAGAGGATTTATTTCCTCTGAATTCTACTTCTCCGCCAAAATTTAGCTCCGAAGAGCTAGCACAAATTGCACCACCGAAACCTCCGTCATTTATATTGCTGATAGATTTATTATCTATAAATACTACTTTCTGTAGAAAAGTTAATTTTGAATTATTAAAGGCATTTATTGCTCCTCCATTAGCTATGATGCTCTCGTTACCATTAAATGTAGTTTGTTCTCTAAAGATCACAGCAATATTATCTTCAATTTGCATGGCTCCACCGGATTTAGAGGATTTATTTCCTCTGAATTCTACCTCTCCGCCAAAACTTAACTCTGAAGAGCTAGCACAAATTGCACCACCGAAACCTTCGCCATTTATATTGCCGATAGATTTATTATCTATAAATACTACTTTCTGTAGAAAAGTTAATTTTGAATTATTAAAGGCGTTTATTGCTCCTCCATTAGCTGTGGTGCTCTCGTTACCATTAAAGGTAGTTTGTTCTCTAAAGATCACAGCAGTATTATCTTCAATTTGCATGGCTCCACCGGATTTAGAGGATTTATTTCCTCTGAATTCTACCTCTCCGCCAAAATTTAGCTCCGAGAAATTGGCGAAAATTGCACCGCCCAAACTTTCACTACTTTCGTTATTAATGAAAATAACTGCTTCATAAAAATTCAAAATATTCCTACTTTTTTCATTACCTTGGGAGGTTATTGCTCCACCAAAAACTTTGGAATTGTTTTCTCTGAAGATTACCTCTCCTATAAAATTTATATTTGTGTTTACAGCGATAATTGCGCTACCTTGCACATTATTACTAAAAATAGCCTTTCCACGAAAATTTAAAGTATTCTTATTTATATCGTTTCCCTCTGAGTAGATAGCACTGCCAATATTTAAAGATCTATTATTTTTAAACTCCGCATCTCCGTTGAAAATTAGATCTGAATTAATGGCTCTGATGGCTCCGCCAACATGACCTCCAGTGTTTTCATTGTCACTGAAAATGATTTTTTCTTCAAATATCAAAGTATTTCTGTTATCTGCAATTCCACAGGAATTAATGGCTCCTCCGTCAAATGCGGATTTGTTATTATTGAAAACGACATTTTTTAGTGTAATTTTTGTTCCTTCACTAAGATGTATGGCTCCACCACCCTTACTATCGCTAACTATATCAGTGTTATAGCCATTTTCTAAATGTAAGTCTTCCAGTTGAACATTTTTCAAGTTTTTTTTAACTACTAAAAGTCCATACTTTCCATTTCCATTTAGAATGTTTTCTTTTCCCTCTGGACCAGATATGATTACATTGTAGTCAATCGCTATTTTATCGGCAAAAATCATGCTTTTTTTTATATTTACTATTGCTTCTTTTTTGCCAATAACCTTCTTTAGATCGTCAAAGTCATATACATCAACGTCAGCTCTGCTTGTCTCTGTGGTGCTAGATAGGATCATTGCTGCCAGAATGAAGTAAATAACAAAATTTACCAAATTGATACTAATTTTTATTTTCATAACAAAAAAAGATTTGACTATGTATAACTCTATTCTTTATACTTCTAAATAGATCTTTAAAAAGAGAGAAATTAGCGGCCACCATGTGTATTACTCTATTTCTCGGTGAAAAAAATATTTCAAAAAAATACTCCTAAAATTTTAACTTTAATCCAGCACTAGCGGTCAAGATCTCCAGAGCAACGCCATTAGTCTGATAATCTATTACTGCGCTAATAACTAAATTTTTCCAGAGTTTGTAACTAAATCCAACAGTTGCACCTAGAATAAGCTTTTTATATTCTGTGCCAAAATTTTCAAACGATTTTTTTCTGTAGCCAGCCAAATTAGCCGAAAGTTTTGAATTTCCTCCACGAATCACATACTTCCCCTCTAGGTTTAAAAATGGTTCAAATTTGCTGCCTACAATTGCAAAATTCAAACCAAAACGGCCAATGGCCAGTAGGTGTTTGCTACTTTCTATTTCTAGGTTAAATTCGGATGCATTGTTTTCGACAATGGCACTACGGGTTACCATTGTCCCCTGAATTCCAAAAAACGGCCGTATAGCTATTAGACTCAGGGGTTTAAATTTCAACCCAATTTCGCCATTGACATCAAATGTATTGCCCTGTGACTCAGAGGCCGCAGTTCTATTCAATTTTTCTATACTCCTAGTTATACTATAGTTATTTCTATGAAGCGCCAGAATTAGTTTTAAATCAAAATTACCTAGAATAATTCCTCCATAGAGACCAATACCATCAGTTTTGATGGTTGCTCTATTACTATCATATTCTCCTGAAAGAAGGTATTTGTTTAGATTCACATAAAGTCCAAGGGGTATATTTTTAAAATTATAGTCGACTCCCGCCAATGTTCCGTAAAGACTACCTCCGGTCATTTTGGCTAATTTTATATTTTTATATAGTGGCTCCACCCAAATACCTACAGAACCATCTCCATTAATTTTAGAATATATACTACTACGCACATCACTTGCCAATAGAGTACAATCGGTGATATCGGCTTGGAAGCGGGCTGACACCTGATCTAGAAATATTTTTTGTTCTTCAACATCTAGTTTTTCTATAATTTCGTTATTTAGAATGTCCTTTATTTTTTTTTCTGTCTCCGAATTGGTGTCAGTGATGTTCAGTATGCTATCCAGTAAACGGGCAACATTACGCTGATTAATGTCAAGTCCGTCTATAGTCTCAAAGCTATAGCTACTATTAAGGTGGCGAATTCCAAATATATAATCACCGTCATCTTCCAGCTCAAGTTTTTCCATTGATGGATGTGTGCTTTGTATTATATTTTCTCCGGTAAAAAATATCCTGTATATTTTACCATCATCGGACAGTACTCCTACTACATTTAGGCCCTGCTGAGGATTAAGACTAATTTCTGCATTTTCATTTCTCAGGATGGCCTCTTCTGAAATAAGCAGATCAAAACTACTCCCATTTCCATAGGTTCCTTTTGCTGCAACTATCTCTAAGATACTTCCCTGATTTATAACTATAGTTTTTGCGGCAATTTTATCACAGACATTATCTTTTGGAAATATGCCAATTCTAATGGTTCCGGAATTCGTAAAATTTAGAAGATTAAGTTTGGTAGCCTCTGGATTTGTTAAACTTAATTTTCCCGAATTATTCAAATCTATGATGTCTATAGAGCCACCTTCCCTAACATTAAACCACCCGTTGCCGTATATATTTATTGTATTAAACTTACTTACTAGTTCTCCTTCTTCGTAGATGATAGGTTCTTCTCCACGAATGGAGTCGAAGAGATAGACATCTCCATCCTTGATGTTAAAGTTTATCGTTGCTCGTCGTTCCATATATATGCCATTTGATCCGGGATTCTTAAATATACTATAATTTTGTGGATCATTCTGCGTTATATTAATTGTGACCATAGTATTAGTATTATGTCCATCAAGGTGTATAACTCCACTGAGGTCATTCAGATGGACAGTATTATTCCATAATCTTATTCCTCCATTGAAGTTCATATTTGTATTATATCTGATGTACATTGCGCCGCCTAAATCCGAAATATTTTTTCTAAAGATTGCCATTCTGCTAAAATCAAAGACTAGACACTCGAATTTGTCATCCGTTACCAAATAACCATCCGCAACAATGGCTCCTCCCTCCATATTTGCTATATTACTTTCAAATACAGTTGGTCCCAAGAATTTCAAATTCAAAAATTCATCGAAATTATTAATGTAAATTGCTCCGCCAGAGGTAAAGGCAAGATTTCTTCTAAAAATTAACGTTTTATCCGAATATGAATCAGTTGTCCCATTTATTCCTCCAAAAGTCCCGAAAGATTCATAGCTGTACACTGCTCCACCATAGATAGCCATATTATCTGCGAAACTAGTTTCGGCAACATTAAATTCAAAATTACTGTGGTCTAAACACATTGCGCCACCATTACCATAGGTAATTATGTTATTTCTGAAGATTACTTTTCCAGCCAAATTTTCGTTTTCCTGGCCGAATTTTACATTAGAGTTTTTGGCAAAAATTGCACCACCGCCATTATTATAGCCAGTGCTAGCGTTATCTTCAAAGGCAGTCGAACCAAAAAAAAACAAATTGTTTTTGTTGATACTAGAACCTTCCGAATAGATAGCACCACCAGCCTCAGCTGAAGTATTTTTATTGAAATTTGATATCCCCTCTAAATTTAGACTCGAATACTCACCAATATATATGG
>JAITAR010000044.1 GCA_031284025.1 Rickettsiales bacterium
ATAGGAATGAGGTATGATTGGTATCTCTCTAGCTTTAAAAAGAGAGCTAGAAAAAATAAAAAATCCAATTGAGTTTCCAGGTTTTCTCCTGTTAAACATTAAAAAACCTGGGTTGTTCCTCTTCAGAGGGACAATTCAAAGTTCTTATCTTCCAAAATTTCGTCCAGATTTTACTTTCCTATTGCAAATGAATTCGGCATCACTAGAACTGTTGAAGTAAACCTCTATCTCTTTAACCAGTCCTAGTCAATAAAATTGTACACAGCCATGCAGCCGTTAGCGGATAAATTGAGGCCTAGAGACATATCTCTGCTGGTCGGGCAGGAGCAACTATTTGGAGAAAATGGCATCCTAACTAGAATATTCAGCCAGGATAGAATTCCCTCCATGATTTTTTGGGGTCCAGCCGGCACTGGTAAAACGACCGTTGCCAGACTGCTTCTGATAAAAGAAAACTACTTTGCTGAAACCATATCGGCTACAAATACTGGTGTTTCCGATCTGAAGAGGATTTTCGAGCTAGCGAAGAATAGACAAAGTGATTTTGGAAAAAGTACAATATTGTTTATAGATGAGGTACATTGTTTTAAGAAAAATCAACAGGATGTCTTACTACCCTACGTTGAGAGTGGCACTATAGTTTTAATAGGTGCCACCACTGAAAATCCATCATTCGAATTGAATTCGGCACTGTTGTCACGCTGCAGAATTCTTGTGTTTACCGCCCTTGATGAAAAAGCACTATCACTAGTGCTAGAGAGAGCAGAGAGCCAAGAAAATAAAAAATTGCCCATAGATGATAAGGCGAGAAGAATGCTGATAAATCTATGCAATGGGGACTGTAGGTATCTGTTGAATATGTGTGAAGAATTGTTTTTATTAGATACGGATAAAAAGATAGCTTCGGAAGATCTACTCAAAGTGGTTAACAGAAGAAAAGCTAACTACGATAAGAAAGATGATAATCACTATAATCTTATCAGTGCTTTCCATAAGTCTATTCGTGGCTCCGACGTCCAGGCCGCTCTGTACTGGATGGCAAGAATTATAGATGGTGGTGATGAATATCACTACATTTTTAGAAGACTTATGAATGTGGCCGTCGAAGATATCGGAATGGCTGATCCACAAGCTTTAGTGCAGGTCGTGTCCGCTCTGCGGGCCTTTGATTTTATGGGTCCACCGGATGGGGTTCTATGTTTGACCCAGGCTGTAATATACTGTGCCACAGCTCCAAAATCAAATGCTGGCTATGTTGCCCAGAATGAAGTTTTTTCCCATATGAAGAAAAATAATTACCAGAATCCCCCAAAACATATTCTAAATGCTCCAACAAAATTAATGAAAGAACTAGGTTACTCAGAAAACTATATCTACGACCATGACACACCTCTCTGCTTTTCGGGACAAAACTATTTTCCTAGCGATATGGAAAGAACAGAATACTACAGACCAAATGAGAGGGGTTTTGAAAGGGAGATAAAAAAGCGTTTGCTATATTGGAACAATCTGAGAAGCAAAAATATGGCGGAGACATCCGCCGGACCGGATTCCCCCTAGAGATCAATGGAATGTCAGGCTTTGGAGAGCTGGATAATAGCTATCGATTTATAGCATATTACTTCCTTCAAGAATAATACTATATGCAGCGATAGAATCTTCAGTGCCCTCTTTAGTTTTTTTCTTACCACATATGAACAGTGCACCACCACCATTCAAAGAATGGCAATTTTCAAAAATTATTGTTCCAGTGTAAATCGCACTTAAGAATAAAGAATTAGTTACTTCACTGTAGTCCATAAAATTTATGGCATAATCAACATCATTGTCGATCTTACTATCACTTTCAACTTCCTTCCCCTCTTGGCTGTTTATAGCTAGTTTATTTTTGGCTTCTATCACTTTGAAAAAGTCTACAGTACCTGTGGCGATACCTACAGCATTTCTGTCATCTTCTACCATCGACGACAGCTTTTGCTTGGATTTAGACTGAGTTAAAATATCTGCCTTTATCTCATTGGAAGCTAGACCATCCTTTATTCCGGCGGAAATCCAGACCACCAAAAATAACACAGATGGACACCCTTTCTAGTCTAAAATTCCTCATATCTTATTTCTCCGCATATTTTATGTTAAAAATACATTGTGCAATAGAAATAGTACAAATATCTCATTTTTAACAGCAAGACCTAATTTGATTGTATCTAAAGAATTACTAACATTTATATGTAGCAAATAGCTAGCTAGACTCGGTGTGGTAGCCAAAAATTGGCAAAAACCAAAGACGTCTTGGCCATAAAACTAAGCGTTACCACTTGACGTACCACATTGGAAATTTTAAATACGTTGATATATTGCTTGGAAGCAGTATCATGCACACGGCCATCCGTGAGCTTGATTTTTTAATTTGCATAGCTATTGTGGCTTCTTCGTAGAAGGGACAATAGCTCAGGGGTTAGAGCAGGATGCTTATAACGTCAAGGTCGTAGGTTCAAATCCTACCTGTCCCACCATTTTTGCCTGAGCTCTTATTTATTATTTGTATGTATATCTTTTTCACAAGAGATGCCAAAATTAAAGACAAAAAGTTCCTGTAAGAAAAGGTTTAGGATATCTAAAGGGGGGAAGCTCCTGTTTAAGCATTCGGGAAAAAATCATGGTATGACAAAGAGGAGTCAACAGCAGATTAGAGACAAGAGGAAGTACGGTACCATTTCTGGCGGAGACAGGGGATTTATAATTAAAAATTTTTTGAACTATTTCAAAAAATTGAGAAAGATTCTATAGAAGGGTATTTAACATGACTAGATCAACCAACAATGTTGCTACAAAAGGTAGGAGAAAGGCGATCCTTCGAACGACCAAAGGCTTCAGAGGTAGAGCGAAAAATTGCCTCAGAATAGCTAGAGAAAGAGCAATGAAGGCAATGCAGTATAGCTATCGCGATAGAAGAAATAAAAAAAGAGACCTGAGGGCACTCTGGATACAGCGAATAAATGCTGCCGTTAGAGAATTTAACATTAGCTACTCGGAATTTATTGGCGGTCTCGAAAAACTTGGTATAGTTTTGAATAGAAAAATGCTATCGGAGATGGCCATAAGAGAGTCGGATTCCTTTGGAAATCTGGTCGATATTGTAAAAAATATTGGAGTTAATGTCTCTAGCTAAAAAGTCTGGGTGTCTTGAAAGCACATGTTGCCAGTTTTTAAAAAAAATTTAGGGTAGAAAAACGAGTATGTTGAATTTTTTAAATTTTAATAGCTTTTTACATGTCTAAGGAAGATGTCATAACCGTTCATGGGGTTGTCACCGAGTTGCTACCAAATGCGATGTTCAGAGTTAAATTGGTGGAGATGGGGGACACTATAGTAATGGCACACATATCTGGAAAAATAAGAAAAAATAAGATTAGGATTCTGAGAGGGGATGTTGTAGATGTAGAGATGACTCCCTATGATCTGACCAAAGGTAGAATTTCGAAGAGAGCTAAATAGAGTGTAGAATGTGAGGATTGTTTGCTAGAGAAAAACTTGCCGACGGGTCTCCCAGTATGCAGAGAAATTTTTAAGATAGCAGAAGATCGGAGATGACTATTGATTTCTCTATCTGTTCTATATAGTTTCCTCTCACTAGGAGTAACTGTGGCTATCTATGAAAATACTTTCTTGTTCAAATTCGGTAAATTTTGTAAAAAATCTAAGTTTCATTGGCAAAGAGGATATACTATTCACCGAGCTGTCCTCCTTTGAGGACGGCGAGCGATTGGTTAGAATTAGAAACCAAAGCCTCCTTCAGGGGGAAAAGGTTCTGGTTATCCAATCCCTGTCAGGTAACGTTAATGATGCTTTGATGGAGTTGCTGTTCGCTCTGGACATAGTACGAAATTCTGTGCCATCGGAAGTCTATCTGTTGATAACCTACATGGGTTACTCTAGGCAGGACAGAGTGGAAAGTTTGGCAGATGCCTTTTCCGCACGGGTCGTTGCACAGATGCTTTCATTGAGTTTTATAAACAGACTATTTGTTGTGGATATACATGCTGCCCAATCCTTGGGATTCTTTAGCATACCTAGTGTAAATTTAAATGTTGATGAGTTTATAGTTAAGGAAATTGTGAATAGCTATAATCTTAGCGACATTGTCTTGATATCGCCAGATACGGGTAATGTTAAATCTATAATTGCCATATCTAACCAAATAGACGTTGAATATAGTATAGCTATAAAATATAGGCCCCAGGCCAATGAGAATAAAATACTGTCAATGGTGGGCTACGATATAACTGATAAAATCTGTGTGATAATTGATGATATAGTTGATTCTGCCGGTACTCTATGTAATGTGGCGGAAAAAGTGGCTAAGAGAGGGGCAAGGGATATTCTAGCCTATATAACACATCCCGTGTTATCTGGAAAAGCCATGGATAGAATAAATAATTCCTATATAACAAAATTGTTCGTAAGTGATTCAATAGATTTGAAAGAAAAGACTGCTACTTCTAGAAAGATTCAGGAGTTTTCCATAGCCAACTGGTGTCTAGAAAAAATTCTACAATACACAAACGGAGTCTAACCTACTGTGTATCATCTACAGCTATAGAGTATTTTCCATAGCACTGATTCAAATTAAATTCATCTCTGCCACCCATCATCAGCCGTTCGAGCCTGCCAACTCCAATTCCTAGATCCTCGTCGACTACTATAGCCCGGTCGCCGACATCAATTCGATTGAAATCTTCTCCTCTGACTTTTGCGCAAATCTGATCCATTGACACTACGCCGCACAGTTTACAGCTGACTATTTCCCCTGCCTTGTTTTCTACGAATAGCTCGACCCTAGTACCACTGAATTTTCTACTGAAGCCACTCAGGTAGCCTATAGAAATAGTAATTAGGCAGTCACCGGCTATAGCCAATTCGCTGGCACTATAGCCACAGAACCCGTCGACATCGACAATTCTCTTTTCGCTGACAATAGATATTAATTTTACTAATTTGCCAGAGGAGTCAAATTCTACCCTATTTCTCCCCGAATTGGAGTATAAAAATGATTTTACTGGGCCATTGTAGCGATTACCAATAACCCTATAATTTATACCTTCTCTATCTTTATTTCTATCGATAATTCTTGCAAAGAGTTCTGCTGGAATTGTGCCATTCATGGATGAAAATTCAAAGCCGTCTATGTGATTTTCACGGTGGTGTCCAAGCAGCAGAGCTGGCTCTTTGGGTAGATCTTTTCCTCTAAAATCCAATACAGCTATGCTATCTTCTACCGATTTGATTCGGACGATTTCATTTTCCAAGTACACATAGCCAAATTTCCCATAGCTACTACTGAGTCCATTTCTTCTTCCAAAATTTATACAGCATTCGTCGATCTTTTTACTGCGAAAAACTGGGCTGGTTACTGTTAAAACAGTTTTAATAGCATTTGACAGTGTTCTTTTATAGGTAAATAGGCCTATTCCTATTCTACTGCAGTCGTAGATAGCCCAGGGTGTGTTGAATACTCCATTTGTTTCTAGTAGACTTTTCTTTATCTCTGGAAAAAAAGAAGCAATGTACCTAAAATTATCCAACTCTTTTTCTCTGTATTTTACTAGGGGGCTATAGGAGGTACACTGGCATCCAATGTGGGCCATAACCATCAGCAAATTTATACAGTTTTTCCTATCAATGATAAATTTGCGAAAATATTCTACTAGATCTCTCTGCACCCCAGATCTGTTGATTCCCGCATTAAACTGCACCAGAGTATCTAGTTTTTTATCTATAGCCCTAGCATAGTTAGACCACCGGTGCAATTGCTCCAGGCCGTTGATCACCGGTATGGCAGCATACTCCTGGAACATTTCCTCCTCACCTGCCATAGGACCCCTCAAAACGTACAAATTCCTAATTTTATCGCCAAAATTTATTCTAATCTCACACGCCTGTTCCAGAGAGTACACAAAAAAATCTCTCTGGGGATTTTCCATATTCACCAGGGTATTCACCACATCCAAAACTCCTATACCGTAGGCGTCCCCTTTAACTACCGGCACACAGTCACCACTCTGTTTTGTCAGATTTCTGAAGAACAGATAGTTACTCCTAACATAGTCTAAATTTAATGTCACCTCCGTAATCACACCATTCCTACTAGGTTATTGAACTTTCCAATATTTGCTCAGCCAGGACACCGGCCTAAGATGTTTATACAGTACTCGCTTATAAAAACTCCGCTCAGGCCATATGCCCTTTAGAGCATCATCTGGTTTTGGTCTTCCGTGAAAACATATTATTTTAGAGTTAGCTGGAATCTGCGCCACTTTAAGTCTTCTAGCTAGAGGTATGAGAGGATTTGGAAGACAATGAAATTTGAAACTTCTGCACCAAAGCCTTGGCCAAAAATTTAGTTTCCCATATTTTTCCATTATCTTGCTGGACAGGTATTCCTGGGAAGCTGTGCCGAAAGTTCTGTAAACTTCTCCGTAGAACTCTTCAAAGTACGATTTAACGTGGCCAACGGTCCCCACCACCCAAGAATAGCAAGATGCCTGGCCAACCAGACCGTTTCTATGGCTCCAATCCTCTATTATGTAAAATTCATCATTCTTCGGCAATTCAAAAAATGAGTCTATATTGTCGACTACCACAGTGTCGAGATCGAAGTATAGAACACGCTGTCCCTCCAAGCCCGCTAGGTCGTCACTGCACAGGCCAACCTCCTTCTGATAGATGTTACAGCCGACTCTATCCAAATTCCTCACCATAGGCAGTGCCTTAACTGCAATGCCACCATCTAGTCCCTCGGCGTTGTCAGTAAAGCAGTAAAAATTTACCTCGTATTTTGTGTTCTCCCTTACGGATCTGAATAAATTGTTGACATGACCAGCTGAATAATAGTCAGAGTTGCCCCACTTTATACACAGGACATTTTTAGTATTTTCCATAGCTTCTAAGCTCCATGGCTTTCTTTCGTCGAATCAATTTTTTCCTCTACAGCAGTCCCATCAACATTTTCACTTCTGGCAATGGCAACGGATATGATTTTATCATTGGTGCGCATTAGTGTGATTCCCTGGGTATTTCTTCCAGATATTTTTATGTCTCTGACACTAGTTCTGATTATGGTACCCCTGTCGGTCATCATCAGTATATCACAGTCATCACCAACTTCGCTGCTATATATAACATTCCCATTCCTTTTTGAGGTTACAATGTTCGTAATGCCAATTCCTCCTCTGTTCGTTGTTCGGTATTCGTAGGTTGATGTTCTCTTACCAAAACCATTCTCCGTAATAGTTAAAATAAATTCTTCATCGAGGGCGAGTTGCTTTATTTCATCCAGAGTCAGCACGTTCAGTATAACGTCATCAATTTTCGGAGACTTAAAATCCACGGAGTGATCTTTATTTTTCTCCATCTCCTTCAATTGCTTTTTTATAATTATTCTATCATTTGCCGGAATTTTTAAATATATATCTCTTTTCTCCAAATCCTCTATTTTACTGTATTTAAGTATGGATAAAGATACTATTCTATTACCATCCCCGAGTTTCATGCCTCTAACGCCAGAGGAGCTTCTGCTCTGAAAAACCCTTAGCGCCTGCAGAGGAAATCTTATACATTTGCCTAATTTTGATGACAACATCAGATGATCATTGTCACTACATAGAGCCACCTGCACCAGCGAATCTCCATCGTCGAGTTTTATAGCAATTTTTCCGTTAGACTGAACATTCTCGAAAGCATCCATCGAATTCCTTCGAACGTTGCCAAGTTCGGTAGCAAATATTATGTTCTTACCTATCCACTCCTCTTTTTTGCTACTCAGGGGCAACACCGTCGTTATACTTTCATCTTTCTCCAGCGGCAGCAGATTAACTATAGCTCTACCTTTAGAATTACTGCCACCAAGAGGTAATTTATGTGTTTTCAGTCTATAGACTATACCTCTATTGGAAAAAAATAGAATGGGTGTATGGGTATCGGCAATGAATATATTATTGGTCAGATCCTCTTCATGTATCGAAATTCCAGCCTTTCCTCTTCCACCTCTATTCTGGGCTCTATAGCTAGACAGAGAAATACGTTTTATATAGCCACTAACTGTGGTTATAATCACCATGTCTTCTCTAGGAATCAGATCTTCGCTATCAAAATCCTCCTCCTCCTGCACAATTTTACTCCTCCTCTCAATAGCGAATTTTTCCTTAACTTCCAACAGTTCCTGTTTCACCAGAGCCATAAGCTTGCTACTGTCCCTCAGCAGAGAAATATAGCCAATGATTCTATCAGCCAAATCTTCAATCTCCTCATCTATTTTTCCGCTTTCAAGACTCGTAAGCTTTGACAACTTCATATCCAGAATGGCCCTAGCCTGTTCATCGCTAAAGAAAAATCTGCCGTTCTCTATTTTATTTCTCCTATCCTCCACCAGCTCCATCAGTTTTACAATGGACGTCGCGTTCCAGCTGCGTTTCATTAGCTCATTCCTAGCTTCAGCCGTGTCCTTTGAAGACCTTATTAGCGCTATTATTTCGTCTATGCTATCCACAGCCACCCGCAGTCCTATCAAAATATGTGCTTTCTCTCTATCTTTGCGAAGTAGAAACTGAGTTCTTCTTGTTACAACATCTTTTCTGAATTCGCTAAAAAGCTCCATTACATTCAACAGATTCAGCAGTTCTGGCCTACGTCGATTTAGAGCCAACATATTCACAGGAAAATTAGACTGCATAGGAGTAAAAGAGTACAGCTGATTCAAAATAACATCGCTCACCGCGTCCTTTTTTAACTCAACAACGATTCTTATCCCCTCCTTGTTAGATTCATCTCTCAGATCAGAAATACCCTCGATTCTCTTTTCTTTGACTAGTTCGGCTATTTTTTCAACCAATTTAGACTTAACAACCTGAAATGGTATAGTTTTTATTATGATAGACTCCCTTCCCTTATT
>JAITAR010000046.1 GCA_031284025.1 Rickettsiales bacterium
CGCAGAATAGATATGGTGTCCTCTACGGTCGGCTCTGCCGTATACACCGGCTGAAAACGTCTAGCCAGAGCCTGATCTTTTTCTATATAGCGCCTATACTCATCAAGGGTAGTCGCACCTATGCAGTGCAGATCTCCTCTAGCCAAAGCTGGCTTAAGCAGATTAGAGGCATCCATAGCCCCGTCAGTTTTCCCAGTACCAACCAGCAGATGCAGCTCATCAATGAACAGAATTATCGATCCCTCGGCCCTTTCAATTTCAGACAGCAGAGTTTTCAACCTCTCTTCGAATTCACCTCGATACTTTGCTCCAGCTACCAGACTACCCATGTCCAAACTTAAAATTTTCTTATTTTTCAGACTCTCTGGCACATCACGGTCCACCATTCTCTCCGCTAGACCCTCGATTACAGCTGTTTTTCCAACGCCCGGTTCGCCTATGAGAACCGGATTGTTTTTTATTCTACGGGAAAGGATTTGTATGGTTCTTCTTATTTCACGGTCTCTGCCCACTATCGGATCAATTTTTCCTTCTCGGGCGAGTTTTGTCACATCCCTCGTGAATTTTTCAAGAGCCTGGTAGTTACTCTCCGCATCGACGGAATTAGCCTTCGTTCCAGCCCTTATTTTACCTATAGATTCATCTATAGATTTACTATCGGCCCCACCAGCCCTAAACAGGTCACGAATTTTCTCACTATTTTCCAACATCGCCTGTAGTAGCCTTTCCACCGTCACAAATTCGTCACCACCGTCGGTGGATATTTTCTCCGCTCTGGATAAAATCTTAACCACCTCGGGAGCTAATCTTGGCTCAGTATAGCCACTACCACTGATTTTCGGAAGTTTTTCGATTTCGGATCTCAGATTTTCGGCTATAGTCGCAACACTTCCCCCGGCAACCTCTATTATTTTCTGCACCAACCTGCCGTCTTCCTCTAGCATAGCCATCAGCAGATGTTCCACGATAATCAGTTGATTTCCATTAACAATCGCCAGAGCCTGCATATTCTGCAGCACATTCTTCAGCCTATTTGTATATCTCTCTATATTCATAGACAACACCATAATTTGCATTCATTTGTAAAAAATATAGTATTTCTATGTCATAAAGCAACGTCCCCGAAATGTCTTTCAGACAACTATCGCCGATTGTACCCTGCCTTACCTTTTTCCAACGAACCTATACCTTTCCTGTAAACAGCTATAGTATTGATTCTCCAGCATATTCTGCCATTTCTTCCAGACTATCCTCTATTCTCATTAGCTCATTATACTTAGCTATTCTGTCAGTTCTAGAAGCTGAGCCCGTCTTTATCTGGCCAGCATTAGTTCCAACCACCACATGGGCTATTGTTGTATCCTCGGTTTCGCCCGATCTATGGGAAACTATAGTGCTATAGCCATTTCTATGGGCCATTTCTATAGTATCCAGAGTCTCCGTCAGTGTACCAATCTGATTCAACTTTATAAGTATGGCATTAGCCATGCCCTCTTCTATGCCTTTAGCAAGTAGTTTTGGATTTGTAACGAACAAATCATCGCCAACGAATTGCACTCTGTCTCCAAGAATCTCCGTAGCATTTTTCCAACCTTCATAGTCTTCCTCCTGCATTGCATCCTCTATCGAAAAAATAGGATACTGTTTAATCAGACTATCATAGTAGACAATAAGCTGGTCAGAATTCAGTGTTTGTTTTTCTATACAATATCTCCCATTTCTGTAGAATTCGTTAGAAGCACAATCTAGAGCAAATCTGAAATCTTCACCAAGATCATAGCCCGCCATCTGGACAGCCTCGCACATAACATCCAGCGCCTCCCTAGAAGATTTAAGGGCAGGGGCAAAGCCACCTTCATCGCCAACGCTAGTTGTATAGCCATTTGTCTTCAGTATCTTTTTCAAACTATGAAAAACTTCTGAACACATTCTAACCGCTTCCCTCATCGAATCCGCACCCACAGGCGCTATCATAAACTCCTGAATATCTATGCCACTGTCCGCATGGGCACCGCCGTTAATGATATTCATCATAGGCACAGGTAAAACATGGCCACTTACGCCCCCAAGATATCTATACAGTGGAATATCCAAACTATTAGCCGCCGCATGCGCCACAGCCAAAGAGACAGCTAAAATAGCATTTGCTCCCAAATTCGTCTTATTTTCGGTACCATCAAGCTCTATCATCCTATTGTCCACCAGCCTTTGAGCCAAAGCGTCGAGGCCGATCAAATTTTCAGCTATTGTGGTATTAACGTTGTTCACAGCCTTTAGAACACCCTTACCCATATATCTATTTTTATCACCATCTCTAAGCTCACAGGCTTCGTGACTACCCGTCGAAGCACCAGACGGAACTATAGCCGTTCCGAAGGAGCCATCATCCAAATACACCTCCGCCTCCACCGTTGGATTACCTCTAGAGTCTAATACTTCTCTCGCTTTGATAGCTGTAATTTCTGACATATAAATGACGTTTGATTATCATACAAGTGATGGTAATTAATGGGTTTTTATTTTCAAGTTAAAAATAATTAACACTATCGTTGATTCCTATGATTTGTCAAATTTAGTTTTAGATGGAAAAAATAATACCACTGTCTGTGTCAGAGAAATTTAGATTCGCATTGATGTTCAACAATGTTGAACATAGCAAGGAAGAAAATTCTAATATTCTACTCACAAGTGATTACATTATGGATAGCTATGAAGCTGCAAAGAAAAAATCAGAAAAAGAAAATAAAGAATTAGATGGTAAAAACTTTTTAATCAAACTGCACGAAGCATTATATGCGGATGCATTCGAAAAATTATGAAGCGAAAGAACTTTCGCATAGATGTGAGGAAATTAAAAATAAATAGATGAGAAAATAAAATTGTGAGAATTGGAATCTAGAGATAAGGAATTTAGACTTACGAGAGAGAATAACAGATCACAAATAAATTAGAGAGTAAAGATAAATCTAATAGCTTTAAAGTTACAGGAATTAGCAGCCTTAGATAGAGCTATAGAAGATTTTGAGGCTAAAGATAAACAAAAAAACCCGAAGAATCAATTATAATTAAAGAAGTAGCAGTTTTTATACTAGAAATTGAAGCCATGGACTACGGGAGATAATGGTTTATCTCCCGATAGTTTCTAGAGTAAGGTTAATTTTTATCCTCTTCCCCCAATCTCGGAGACTGTGCACTATACCAGCTGAAATAATCGAATGACTACTATGGTATCAAAGAATCTATGGCGTCATATTTATAGTACGTCCATTAGATATTTTATAGAGAGAAGTTTCCGTTTGGTTAATCCGGGTAGTAGCTATCTGCACAATTGGCATATCGATGCCATTGGCGAAGCTCTTCAGGAAGTCTGGCGTGGTAACATTGGAAGACTAATAGTAAACATTCCCCCACGCTATCTGAAATCCTTCTGTGTCAGCGTTGCCTTTCCAGCCTGGGTTTTGGGTAATAGTCCAGAAAAAAGAATTGTGGTTGCCAGCTATTCTGAAAAATTGGCAATTAAACATTCTCTAGACTGTAGAATGGTTATGCAAAGCACTTGGTTCAGAAAAATTTTTCAGAACTGTCATCTTAGCACAGAGCAAAATGAAAAATATAAATTTTCCACCACAAAAAATGGCTACAGATTTGCCACCTCCGTTGGAGGGACACTGACGGGGGAGGGAGGTGATATACTGATAGTTGACGATCCCCACAGTCCTCAGCAGGTTCTCAGTGCCAACTATCGACAGAAGGTAGTAGACTGGTATGGCAATACATTCAGCAGTCGACTAGATGATAAAAAGAAAGGTGCGATTATAGTGGTAATGCAGCGTTTACATTCAAACGATTTGACAGGTCATCTGCTAGAGAGAGGTAGAGATAGCTGGGTTCACCTTAATCTGCCAGTGCTCTTTGAAAAAGAAACTACGATTAGAATAGGTAATTTTAGAAAAGATATTAGCGGCGGTGAATTTCTATTTCCCAGGAGGGAATCCAATGACGAAATAGAAAAAATAAAGCTAGACATGGGCAGCTATTTCTTCAATGCCCAATACCAGCAGAAGCCAATGGCAAGTGGCTGTGGCATGGTTAGAGAAGAATGGCTGGGTGAATTTTCCGAGGATTACAAATTTAATGGCATATATCTGAGTTTTGATACAGCAATCAAAAGTGGAACTAATAACGATCCAACGGTATGTACGGTCTGGGGAGATTATGAAAACAAGTACTATCTGCTGGAAGTATTTAGAAAATGGCTAGAGTATCCTGAATTAAAGCGTGAATCAATTGAACTGCTGAAAAAATGGAAACCCGTCTACGTTCTCATAGAGGACAAGGCCAGCGGGCAAACACTTATCCAAGATCTCAGAAAAGATCTGAGGTACAATATCATTCCTATAAAAGTCACAAAGGATAAAATAACAAGATTTGCAGCCGTTACTCCTCTATTTGAAAGCGGTCTGGTCCTTCTCAGAAAAAATGGCAGCTGGCTCTTTGACTATAGATACGAAATCCTAAGTTTTCCTCACGGAGCTCATGATGATCAGGTAGATTCCACCAGCCAATTCCTAGACTGGATTAGTCGTAGAAATGGCAGAGGCAGAGAAATTAGACTAGCACGGTTGTAAAAGATAATTGCTGTGTGATGGGAACAACCCAGGTTTTTTAATGTTTAACAGGAGAAAACCTGGAAACTCAATTGGATTTTTTATTTTTTCTAGCTCTCTTTTTAAAGCTAGAGAGATACCAATCATACCTCATTCCTAT
>JAITAR010000098.1 GCA_031284025.1 Rickettsiales bacterium
CGAAGATGGTTTTTCCCGTGAAATTTAGGCTATTTCTGTTGCTGCCGTCGGTTCCCCAGGAGTAGATAGCTCCTCCTCGAGATCTAGTCTGATTATTGCTAAAAGTAAGGCCTTCTAGGCTGATTACTAATCTTGCGCCCAGCTGGATAGCACTACCACCAGCGATGTAATCATCTCTATCCCCAATACTGCCATTCTTCAGATGCAGATTTTTCAGTGAAATGTTTTTTGTATTTTCTCCAAACATGAAAAATTTATATTTGTCCTTTCCATCCAGAAGACCCGGTGCATTTTCGCTAGGTCCAGAGATGACTATGTCACTGTAGTCAATCAGTGGTCCATCGGCGGTGAAATTTATAGCATTTTTTACGGCTATTTTTGTTTTTTCATTTACAATAGCTTCTTGCAGTTCAACAAAACTATTTACCTCAGTAATTTCGGCTACAGCCATTGTCACAGCGCTGAAAATGGCTACCAACGCCAGACCAGAGCACAGGACAATATTCGTCCCTAGGCAATCAATTTTCTTTTCTTCTAGAATTTTCATGTCACTATTAGAGTGGTTTATCTATGATAGAAGAACGAATAACTTCAGAGTATTCTGGTTTTTCCAATTGTAAAGGATTTTTTATTAGATTTTGAACCATACTATAACTACCAATTATTCACACATTTAACAGCTATTAGCTGCAATATTCAGATTTCTCTGTGCTGTGGCGGTGGTAACAATGAAATGGGGGAAAAGATTTAGAATTAAATGTGAAAAATAATTAATTTCTTGTTGACTTTAAGCATGAATTGTCAATAACTTTCTCCCATAGGGGAGAAATGGCTGAGTGGCCGAAAGCGCCTTCCTGCTAAGAAGGTGTACTGAGTTAATCGGTACCGAGGGTTCGAATCCCTCTTTCTCCGCCGTCTTTCACAATCTGGGCGCTACCTATCATCTATTAATTTTTGAGAGGATCATGCACAGACTCTAAACACGGCAAAGCCAAGGGTAGTGAAATTCTGTGGAATTCGCCGGGATAAGTTCTCTTCATCTTTAAAAGAAACTGAGTTTCTCTATGGTCATAGAAAATAAGATTTTTGTGCATTATTATTAGACGAGTTCAAAAAAAATCAGAATCCTCCCTACTTTCCAAGATTGTTTTTTTGAATTAACTTTTTTTCTTGATATTGTTCTAATTTTGAATCTCCTTTGCGTATAAACTTATTTGCAAGCGGCACTGCTTTTTTTTCTGTATTTTTTTTCTCGTTATCTTCTCTATCTTTTTTACTATTTTTTTCTTCTTCATTTTTCCTATTCTCGATTATTTTTCCTTTTATTTCTCCTATTTTCTTTTTTTTATCATTTATCTCATTACGTATCCTTATCTTATCTATTTCCTTTTCTATTTCTCTATTTTCTTTTGCTTTTTTTTCTTTTTCAAGACGGCTTTGGTAGCCCATTTCTTTCATGAATCCATCAAAGCCAGCTTCAGCCTCTCTTCTAATTTCTTCTTTATTACTAGAAAAATCACTATGAACAGCTACTGACATATCTTTTCCAAAAAATCGTTTTTTGACTATATATTCTTGATCAAGAACCAAGTAATCTGGTACTTTTGTTGTGTCAACGGCTGCAAATTTTTTAGGATCAGCAACAAACATTTTATTTGACGAGTTAGGCGTGTATTTTTCTGGTCCTTTCTCAGGTCCCGTTACGTATTTAAGACCAGGAATTAAATTTTCATTTTCCACTTCTATATTAGTTTTGTTGAAATTCATCGCTTTAAGTATTTCATTAATAGTATCAGAAACGCCTAGTCCTCCACTGTTCTCTTTCCATTCAAGTAGTAGTTTAGCTCCCATTACAGTGAATTCATTTATAGCATCCACTAAATTTTTAGTACAATCTTCATCGAATTTTCTTTTACTATTAATTTGTAATTTTCTCCCCAATATATTTATTTCGTCATTACTAGGCATTGCAGAATTATTTTTCTCATATCCTTTAACCTCCGGTTTATCATTTTTCTGTTTATAAAACCAGATAGATGTCACAGCATCCCGCATATTTCTTATCGTTTCCTCTGTAATTGGCACGCAAGAAAAAATTGTATTACCTTCACTACTAGCAGATTTTAAATTTCCTTTCGCCATGGCGTCAAATATTTTTTTTTCTTCATTCTTCATATTTTTTGATTTATAGATAGTATCCAAAGAAGACAATCCCTTGTTTCCCATAAGGAGTTTTGCAGGATTGATACCTATTTCTTTACACTTTGCATCAAGATAAGTTACCTGATTAATTATTTGCCCTCTTTGTCCTTGAGAGTTTAGAAAATTACCGCAGTTCACATAGGAAGAATATTTTTCCGTTGGTATCACATTAGCTACTAGTTGAAGTTTTTTTACTAATTTTTCGTGTTCTACAGAATTTTGTTTTTGTAAGTTCTTCAGATTCTGTATAGTATATTTTTTTTTGGCTTCGAAGTCGTAGAATATTAATGGATCCTCATTTTCCACATATTTTATTGCTCCAGCCGTGAGGAGAGTCCTGAGAAATTCTCTCATACTCCCATTTTCCCCTGTTCCAATAATAATTTTATTACTCCCAAGACTATTATCCGGTTTAACCAATCTATTGCCATAGATAGCATAAAACAGTTCTTCCGCTGTATTTTCAGATATTTCATTTGAATTCATTCGAAGTTGTTTCCTAAATTCAGACAATTGTTCAATGAATTCCGAACAATATTCCATTTCATTTTGAAGTTCTTTTATTTTTTTTTCTTCCACGTTTTCCTCCCAATTTTTAAAAAAGACGCTAATTTAAAGAGATATTATCATGTATATACTACGTATAAATAAAAATCAATACGTATAATTATCGAGAGCATTTGCACAATATTTCTTGGATATTAATAGCGAAATTCCAACTGTGTATTCATATATTATACATATAAAATAATCAAAAAAGCTTTCATTAAGT
>JAITAR010000021.1 GCA_031284025.1 Rickettsiales bacterium
ATCCTCCAGCAGATACATAATTTCTCCATTGAATTTTGCTATGATTATCATTTTCGAGTAGGAATCCAGAATTGCAAATACGGGAAATTTAAATCCATTGAAATTTTCAATTACTATAATTCTGCTCATCGAATTGATCAGATATTCATCAGATATTCCCCGATCCTCTTCGGCTACTCTACTCCTGTCGTAGATCACACTAGTTCTGCTGCTGTCCTTCAGAAATTTTTCTAGTAGTCTTACATCGGTACTACTGTCAAAAACGCCCTCTAGGTCATACCTCCTATTTGCAACTATTACTTTATTTGATTCCTCCAGATTCAGGTATTTTCTAACAATATCCACATCAGCATGCATAATCCAGCCACGTAGGTTATTTTTTTTGATGAACATTTCTATTTCTCCATCAAATAGGTCATATATACCATTCTTTTTAGAATTTTTATTTATTATAATGTAGTACACACTAATGTTTTTGTATTTTCTCAAAAAAAATCTGGATAATTTTATATTGTTTATGTGTTTGTAGTCGTCTAGATCTAAAATGTTGATTAGCACTATGTCACTGGCATCGACAGGCTGTATGTTTTTACCGGTCATATTATACACTTTTGTGCCAGAAGAATTTAGAATCTGGTTCAGCCTTCTTCTCAAATCACTGCCATAGGCATTGATCATGCGTCTCCTAATTTTCATTGCAAAAGTTGCAGAGAAAACAAAGACGGTAAGTGTAATCAGTATATAGTTGATTCTCCTGCTGTTCTTGTTGCGCATGGCTCTAGATAATTTTTATTTCTAATTCTAGGTCGATATTCATCTGACTTTTTGCTTCGTTTCTAGCTAAATTTATTAAATTCTCCAAGTCCGTTGAGGTTGCATCGCCGCAGTTAACCAGGAAATTTGCATGCTTTTCGGAAAACTTGGCTCCCCCGAAATTTTTACCCTGTAGTCCTAGATTTTTTATTATCCGCCAGGCTGGCGGCAATCCCCCCGATGGATTTTTAAAGGTACAGCCACAGGTTTTCTCATCCAATGGCTGTGTTTCTAGCTTTTTATCTAACATTTCGCTAAAGATTTTCTGAATCTCCTGTTTTTCTCTGGCTATAGTGGCACTAAATACTGCCCCGGTAAATATGAGATTTTCGGCCAGGCCACTTCTTCTATATTTCATTTTACAATCTCTAGTATCGAAATAGTTAACATTTCCCTGAAAATCTACAGTTTCCAGACTAATCAGAATATCTTTTATCTCAAAGCCATAGCAGCCGGCGTTCATCCTACAGGCTCCACCAACAGTTCCAGGGATACAGCCGAGAAATTCAAAATCGCCAATGCCAAGTTTTCTGGCGAAATTGAACAATTTAGTATTCGCTACACCGCCCTCGGCAACTATATTGTTGCCACTTCGACTAATTCTATTCAGTCCCTTAGTAACTATTGTGATGCCATCCAAAATTCCATCCCTGATCAGCAGATTTGAACCATTCCCCACTACATTAATTTTTTGTTCTCCTCCACTAATTCTGAGGAAATTTACTAGGTCGTCCCTACTGTTTGGAATGAATAGTGTCTCTGCAGTTCCACCGGTTCCAAAATTACTGTATTTGGATAGACTTTCGTTTTTTTTGTAAATTCCAGAAATATTCGTTAAATATGCCATAGCTTATAACAAGTTTAAAAATCAACTAAAATACCGATGATAGCTTCATAGCCTTTCTCTTTAACTTGATTTTGATTAACTGCCGGATAATTCACGGCCTCGTGTTCATAGAAATAGTCACTGTATTCTGCATAGATGGCCAAACCCTTAGCTAAGTTTACTCTAACTCCATAGCTAGTTGACCCAAATCTATTCTCTTCAAGCTTACTTTCAAACCTAGTGACACTTGTAGAAAATGATCCAAATTCATAGGCTCCTCCATAGGTTCTGTAGTTACCATTTTTTTTTTCGTTTCTTATATTTCCTATGGCTTGTCCCGATAGTTTCCCAGAGCTATTTAGGCCGTAGGAGGCAGCCAGAGTCAAACCAAAATAACTTATGCTTATCCCAAAATCATAGGATCTAGAATTCAAGACCGCCTTTTCACTAACTCCAGCTATTTTATCTATGGGATTGCTCCAATTAAACTCCTGGGCAACAGACAATGCTAATCCAACATCCCATATTGCTTTGATAAAGCTCAGAGAAGCACCAAAAAATGAGCCAAGAGGAAAATTATTATTATTATTCGGCATCGCCGTTATCGCATATAAATTTTCTCCAGTTAGTCGCACATTTGGGGTTAAACCTAGGCCAAGCTGTAATCCATATATATCCGGAGAATAGTAGTTTATTTTGGCCAAATATTTGCTATTATTCCAATATTTTCTTTCTAGCTCAAGCTCATGGCAACCAAAATTCTGATTCATCAGTGTACCGGGACCGAATATAAAACTACCCAAATTGTTCTGCTGTTTCGGCAGATGCTTAGCAATATCGCCATTGATGGCACTTGGACCTACGGCTATGGAGTCAGCACCAATTCTTAGATTTTCCGTTACGTCCAGTGGTGAGCCAAATTCAAATTTTCCATAGTAACTGTCAATAAAGGCGTGGTAGCTCACATGGTCACCAAAATGATTGTTAAAACTCGGTATAATTTTTATTCCGTATTTTAGTATTTCACTACTTTCGGCGTGTAGATTTATGCTGATAGACAGATCACTTTCGAACTTTATCCGTATATTTTCTGTGCTTTCTTTTAGATATAGTGATTTTAAATCTCCATAGCCTCTGATATCGACGGCGTGATTATTGGCAAAGGTTGAGTTTTTGAGATATGAATGGTTGCTAGCCGTCTGATAGGCTAGACCCTGGTCCGCTGCCATAATAAGAACAAAGACTAATGATTTTTTCACAGATCCAATCAACTAAAATTCTAATTATTCCGACAAAATAACCACATATATGAAAAAATCAATGATGTTAAATTGACATAGGTTAGATAATATTGCGGCTAATATCATTTATTGTATTTTACGCTCATTAGACTAGAATAACTTCCTCTGAATTTTTTGATTCTGTCTATGGATAACAGGGTAGGTGTAGTTAAATTACTTTTGATTCTGGCTGTAGCAGCCCTAGTTTGTGAAAGATGCGCGACGGCTAAGGTTAGAATATCCGCTGGGAAAAAGTATACCGTGGATAACGTAAAGATATACTCAAAGTCCAATAATGCCACCATGGCAAAGGAATTGGCCCTAAAGGAGGGTGAAAGGACAGCTCTCAAGGAGTTATTTGAGAAGATTGGGATAAATAAAAACTATACCAAATATGTTAACGATAATCTTGTGGCAGATATGATAGCAACTATCAAAATTTCAGAAGAAGTAATGACAAATAATTCCTATTCGGGAGTACTAACGGTGGTCTTTGACTCAGAATTTGTCAGGTACAATCTTGGCAATCTCGGAATAAAAGCTGGTAAAACAATCAGCGATGTAATTCTGTATATTCCCATATTTGACAATGGTACCGATAAATTAGATGCTCTGGATAATTCCAATATATGGTACCAGGCTGCCTATGATAAATTTTTTGAGGATAACTTCGATGACATATTTCTGATAGACAATTATTCTCTATCAAATTCTGGATTGATAAACAAGAATCGCGTAGTAGATGCAAACTATACGTCATTCGAAACACTTCTCATGAAATATGTTTCGAACGTAGTGCTGATTTCTCTGGCCAGATATAATAGGGCTAGCGACAGTGTGGACATAGTGCTCAGAGAAATCACTGCCGAGGGCACTGAAGAAAAAATTTTGAATTATCTCAATAAAAATGGTCTGCCAAAAGACAAATTAATAGAGTATGCGTCAGTGCAGCTTTTTGAATTCATAAAAAATTCTCACATAGCCAAAAGAAGTTCTAGTGCCAGTGAGGAAAATCCACGAAAATTAACAAAAGTTAAACCTATCCTGGGTAACTACATAGATATACTTATTCCTACGCAGAATCTAAAAGAATTAGTTTTTGTTAAAAATTTAGTTATCCACTTCAGTTTTATAAAAAGTATTGACATTCTGGAACTTACAGTTGGACATGCTAACATGAGGTTGTATTTTAGTTGCAATGAGAGCGAACTGGTGCAGATGTTTAGAGCTAAAAATTTTAGTCTTAGCTACAACAGTGGTCAATATTTTCTGAACTACCAGCACAATAATCTTAGCTCACCGCTAGTCAATTCTAACTAATTCTTTACAGCAGCAAAAATGTTATCGACCAATTTAAGTTGTATATTGAGAAAACATATGTGGACTATTAAAATGGCAAGCTATATTATTACTAAGGTGACGATCTATTATTTAGAGTGGTTATATAGTTAGATAAATAGATCGTCGGTTCTAATTTAAAGGGTTATTTCACATTTTTAGGAGTTTTCGTATGTTTATTGACAGAATAGTTACGGGTAAGGATGTTCCCAACAGTATCAACGTGCTAATAGAGGTGCCTGCTAACAGCGCTCCAACAGTTAAATACGAATTGGACAAGGAAAGCGGAGTTTTGTTTGTGGATAGATTCATTGCAACCCCTATGCACTACCCCTGCAGCTATGGTTTCATTCCAAACACCCTGGCGGATGACGGTGATCCCATCGATGTCCTAGTGGTGGCAGAGTATTCACTGATGGCTGGAGTGGTTATTCCCTGCAAACCCATTGGAGTACTTATTATGGAAGATGAGAAAGGCGAAGATGAAAAAATAATTGCCGTTCCCACAGAAAAAATGAATAGTGAATATTCAGTAATCGATGAAATAGACTCGATGTCAAAAATTACATTGGACAAAATCAAACATTTTTTTGAGCACTACAAAGATCTAGAGAAGGGAAAATGGGTAAAGGTTTCTGGCTTTAGAAATTCCGAAGAGGCCAAAAAAAAGATCCTTGAAGCGGTTGAAAGAGCAGCCCAGGTGTAATTTTAATGACTCTCCGGAGAGTTCGATCGATAGCAGATGCTGCCGAGAAGGAAGAGCGCGGTAGGTTTATTTATTTTTTATATCTACAACCATAACTTCAGGTTTACTGAATAATTTAATCGGAGGACCCCAGGTGCCAACGCCGGAAGAGGTGATTAGGGTGCTGCCTTGTTTTTCCAATTTTCCATAGGGTTTTTCATAGAAAAACTTGACGAGCAGATTGAAGGGGAAGAACTGCCCATTGTGGGTGTGACCCGACAGCTGCAAATCCACCCCATTTAGTACAGCTTCATTGAAGTATTTTGGACTATGGTCCAGCACGAGTAAAAAGTTATTTCCGTTTTTTACGTCACCTATAATTTTATCCATATTTTTCCTAATGGCAGCTCGGCGATGGCCACCGTCTGTTCTCCCGATTAAAATTAGATTTTCACCTATCTTTAGAAATTCATCCAAAAGAACTCGAATGCTGCATTCTTTCTCAAGAAAATCAATGATCTTTTCTACGTTGCCAATATAGTACTCGTGATTTCCTAGAATGGCGTAGGTACCAAGCTTAGATTTGAGACTACTGATTATCTCTGCATATTTTTGAGAATTTTGTAAATTCAGTTTTGCCTCGATGATGTCACCACCCAACAGAACCAGATCTGATTTACTGTCATTGATGACACTGACTATTTTTTCGAGCAGTCTGGCACTGGACCAGGCTGCTCCTAGATGAAGATCACTAATGAAGGCTATCCGCAGGTTTATATTTTTTTCAGTGATAATGCTATAATTAGTACGTCTAATAAGAAATTTATTTATAAATCCGCAGAAGTAGAGACAAAAATTAAAAATTAGTATATAAAATGTTGCTCTGAACATGTTTATTTTTACCCCTATAATTTTAAGAAAACTCAGGGTAATAAAACACATGAATATAAACACATGGATCAGCAGTATAAAATATACTAGATGTTTCACATTTCTGTGCACATTCTCAGAGACAGCTAGAGCAAGCATAGCAAAACTAATGGCGAATGCCAGAAGCACCAGAGATATTTTTAGACCTTTACCCAGATTGGAAAAGGAGTCCAGATCACCACTTACTCCATAGAGAGCACAGGTGAACAGAGAAGACAGTACGATGAAAAATATTAGCACGTAGAGTTTAGGGAGATCAAAATTTGACATGACTATAGGTGATATACATTTATATAACTATCATTGGATTCAATCTTTACCGGCAAATTACAACAGTAGTCTCCGTCGACTTGCAAAGGATAATTATCATTTATAGACTCTATAATAACTTGATTTTTGTTTGTCAATTTAATGATATTCCTGTTGTCGTTTTTTGTAAAAAAATACATTATCATAGACATAATGCTGATTTTTTTGACAATTATGACGTCAAAACAATTTTTATCTATTTTTGCGCTAGCAATTGGTAATTTTATTCCGTAGTATTTACCATTAGCCACACAGACCATCACCCCTTCCTATAGCTGACTATCCACACTTACCTTCAGCTGACGAAAGTTCTTCTTAAGCAGTATTTTGAAAAATTCATACAGGTAGGCAAAACCACCGATTTTTTTCTTCAGTTCTTCGTTTACACCACTAACTGCTTTAGAATCTAGGCCTGCACTTGCCATCAACATAAAATAGCGTGAATTATCTCTGTCTTCGGGGATAGCAATTATCCTTCCCATATGTAATTTCTTTATTTTTCCACCCACTATAGCCTTTAGAGATTTTTCGATAGAATCCACACCAAGTTCCATAGATAGAACATTTGCTGTGCCGATTGGTACTATAGCTACATTGAATTGGCTATAGTCATTCCTCTGCAGCAGAGCGTTGAGGGCAGTATTTATTGTACCATCACCGGCCGCTAGTATGATCAGAGGTGTCATTCTGTGATCTAATTCACTAACTATCTCTGACGCCGACTGTCCCTTCTCTAACCTATGCCACAGAACCGCCACACCGATTTTCTCCAGTATGGCCACCAGTCTATTAAGTTTGCCTTCTCTGTAGCTACCAGCTCGGGGATTTACTAGCAGAGCAGCTTTCACTTTTTGCCCATCTTACTCAGATCAATTTTTTCACTGTTTACGGTGAGTATATTATTCTCTAGAACTACACTAGTCTTTCCGTAGGGCGTGCTAGCAATTTTTTTAAGAATATTTCTGCTATTTTTGTCAAAAATAATTACCTCTCCATCGTTGAAAGTTACGACTAATAAATTTTTGTACAATATAGGTTTTATGCAGGTAGTGATGGTTGTCCTATTTGCGTTGCTATGTATAAACTCAATTTTTCCAGTTTCGCTGTCCAGAATGTAGAAACTATTATTTAGCGTTGTAAAATATAACTTTCCTCCAGCAGGTGTAAAATTTGCCCGTGGAACCGAAGCTATAGTTTTTTGCCAAGCTATACTGTGATTTTTTAGCGAAAACTTAGCTATATTGTTAGTCATGGAGATCATATAGACATCCTCCTCATCCCTAAAAATACTTGGTTCCCCCTTTATGGGGCTATCAAGTTTATATTTAGTCGTCTTACCATCCGTTTTGACTACAAGATTCTTCCCGAAATAGTCAACGAACACATCTCCCCTTTTACCGCTGGAACAGCTGGTCAATATTAGCCCAATGGTTAGCAAAAAAAATCTAGTCAATCTAGCCTCTTCTCTCGTCATTTTCGACCTCCGATTTGTTATCTTCAATTTTTACACTGTTACTCTTAAATTCCTTTATTTTCTTTTCTAGAATTCTAACTTTTCTCCGGTAAAAAAAATCGCTGAAACTCAAAAAACCAAGGAATCTGCGTAGATACGCCGAAATCATGGTTGCCACCATTCCCAGAACGAACGATGTTAATACTAGCAAAAATAGCCTAATCTCCACCAGATAGCCAAACGGGCTAAGGTTAACTTCCACAAAACCTGTGTTGTTGGACGCAAATAGCGAAAACAGCACCATAAACAGAAGAATTATAGTTGATCTGAGCAAACTTAAAAATCCCCTAATCATTGCCTTTGTCCTTTAGAATATTTTCTACTATCCTTTTGATTTGATCATAGTTTTTATAGCCGACGATCCTCTGACCATTTATGATCAGCACAGGAGTAGCATTTACATTAAATACCTCCTTGTTACTCTGCTGCATGTATATAATTTTTTCATACAGATCTTTATCATGTAGACAGTCTCTGATATATTGATCGTCCATGTTGTATTTTTTGCCAAGTTCAACGGTGAAAGATTCATAGTCCTCTATTAGATTTACATCTGAATCAAACAGATCTTCGGCAATAGCCAGCCTGTCTTTGTACCTGGAACATTGCAAAAAAGCGCCTAGCGGTATATTTTTGAACTTAAATAGTGGTCTGAGAGCGTATCTAACAGTTTTATCTTCAACGGTGTACCTATGAACAATCTTTTTTATATCCGGCCGCATTTTCTTACAAAACTTACAATCAAAGGATGAAAAGTCTACTATCGTAACTTTAGCTTTACTATCTCCGGCAACGCAATCCATATCAAAATTATTCAGAAGAAATTTTCTCTTCTCATCTTGAGTTTTACCATGCAGATGCGAATTTATCATTATAGTTTTTGGTTGGTTACTTAGCCCTTCATTCTTCGCATCCATCAAAGATTCTCTAATATTAGCTAATTTCACAGCGTCAGCTTTTTTTTTGTAGAAAAAACCCACCGCTAAAACTAGGATGATTACAATATAAACCCTGTACCTACTGACTAAATTCTTAAGGTAATCCATATAAAAAACTAAACCAGAATCTCTAGAGAAGAGTAACACCCTAGTTATTATTTGTAAACACAGTTAGAAAAAATTTCTATAGTCCAGAGAAAAATTTTTAGGCTTTAATATTTTATCTCTGTCTAGAAGCCTAGTTTGTTCCCCAAGGTTGGCCAAATTACTTCCACTGTCATTTCTAAAATTTTGTATGTAAAAAACCCCACTATAGCCGAGGTCATCTATCGTAGAGATTATTTCATTGACATCGTCCTCCTGGAGCAGGGCTGTATGCACAGTTGTTCGTATTTCCATAGCTATCTTATTTTCCAGATAGTTTTTAATTGTGAATTTAAGTGTACGTTTAAAATCTTCATAGAATATGCTCGCTATCTGGGTAATTTGGGTAAA
>JAITAR010000013.1 GCA_031284025.1 Rickettsiales bacterium
AGTTTCTTATCTAAAGTATCGAGAACTTCATTGACTTCATTGATATTTTTTGTTCTCTTAACTTCTAAAGACTCTTGAGTTATATTTTGAGGCACTTCGCTATACCCATTAGACGACGATGAACTTAAGCTATCTACCGAATTGTTCAGCGTGCTTTCTTTATTCTCTAATTCGTCTATTGACAAATCATAATTGTTATCTCCGCTATTGTCATTTTCGTTATTATTTTCATCTACGGAGCTTGTCATAAACGATCCTAGATTAGTAGTAAATAATCCTGTTTCAGATGTTATATCACTTTGAGTTTGAGTATTTTGAGTTTCATCATTTTTAGTTTGAGTCGCTACAGCGTGCTCAATAGACGATAAAGTTAGTATACATACAAGTATACTCGTAATTTTTCTGATTTCCATAATATCCCTCTTTCATTATTAAATATAGATACAATCTATATGCATCTATATGCGTATTCATATTATAATGATAAAAAACTTTATGTCAATAGCATTATTTGATTTTAAGTAAAATTTTTCCCCGGAGGTAGTGGGTTAATTTCTCCTAGGGAACGGTTTTTCTGTGGCGTAATTTTAAATAAATTTACAGTTGTAGATTTAGTTTTACTCCATTGTCCAGACCACCATCATATGTCTGGTGCAGATGGTGTGACATTGCCACCGTCTAACAATTTTTTTCTGAATTTTTGTATTTTAAATTAATTTTTTAATGTTATATTTACCGGTGCCACTATATAATATAGGAAATTGGCATACAGTGTAGAAAATTGAACAAAACTATGGATACGGACAAACGGGGCGATAGAGGATTCTTAAAGAAGATGTCGGATATTTTTGGTTTTTTAGGGCTTAGGCTAAATTTTGCTCTTGCGAAAATATTGCCAATGCCTGTCATGAGCCTAATTTTTGCCAACGTCGTTGTTCTATTGAGCCCATTCATGCCAAAGACCTATCTGATACTTAAAAATTTAAAGAATGCCCTGCCGGAGCTGTCTTACTTTGAAAGAATTAGACTTATGTTTAAAATATGGTACAATCTTGGCAGATTTGTTGGGGAATATCCTCACATTTATAATTTCAAAGAACAGGAGATTTTTAAATACGTAAGTTTTGACAGTAGAACAAAAGAAATTCTGGATGAACTGAAACACATGAAAACTGGCAGCATATTATTTTCGGCGCACATATCCAACTGGGAAACTCTGAGAGCTCTCTCTGACTATGGAATTAGGATCGGAGCTGTCTTTAGAAAATTAAACAATCCTTTTCTGGAGCCGAAATATTCAAAGAATCTCAGAGAAAGGGTAGGCATGCATATGATTGCAAAGCAAGATAATGCTGCAATTAATATAATAAAAAGTCTGAAAAGGGGGGAGAGTGTTATAATTCTTGCTGATCAGAGAGATGAGATGAATGGTGCCCTCGTAGACTTCTTTGGAGAAAAGGCCTACACCATCAGATCCATATATGTTCTAGCTAAAAAATTAAAAGTTCCCGTCTATGGTCTAAGAGTCATTAGAGACAGTAGAAATCCCATAAAGTTTAGCATAAAAGCGGAAGAAAAATGCCAGGTTAGCGACGACGTCAGCGAAGAACGGTTTTTATCCACAAATATTAACGGCGTTATCGAAAAGTGGATAAGAGAAAATCCAGAACAATGGTTCTGGATCCACAATAGATGGAAAATATAAATCTTCACCGATGACACGCCGTTGCTCCAGCCTAATATCTAGGATGGGGCGCAGGCGGTATCTGTTTTACAGTGATTCATCATTTTCTCGGCTGAGTTTTTGTAGAATATCTGCAGCGACGACTTTTTCTTCGCTACCTCTATCCAAATTTTTGAGAGTAACCAGGCCGCTCCTGACCTCCTCCTCGCCGATAACTATTGCGAATTTACTGTGATTCCTATTAGAAAGATTCATTTTATTTTTTACGCTACCCTCGGAGTTAAGTTCACTAGGAATTCCGTTTTTTCTCAGATTTTCTGAGAATTTTAGACAATAGGCCAGTTCACCGTCAGATATTGGAACCACAGAAACTGGCCTGATTTCCTGTTGACGTCTATCTAGCATGAGCATAAGCCTTTCTACTCCGGCGGCGCAGCCTACAGCTGGAACATTTCTGCCGCCCATTTTTTCCACAAGCTCGTCATATCTTCCTCCGGCCATGACCGTGGACTGAGCTCCTATGCTGTCGGCGGTGAATTCAAATACCGTGGAGGTATAGTAGTCCAAACCACGCACAAGAAGTTCATTCACAGTGAACTCTATGTTAAGTAGTGATAGTTTTTCTTTCACTGTGGAAAAAAATATCTCATCGTCTTTGCTGTAATATTTTCCAATTCTAGGAGCATTTTCTAGAATTTTTCTATCATTGTCATCCTTAGAATCCAGAATTCTCAGAACATTTTTATCCAGTCTAATCTTGCTGTCCTGCGAAAGTTCATCTTTGTAGCCGGTCAAATAGGTTTTTAGGGAATCCTCAAAATCTGATCTGCTTTTCCTGCTGCCTAGAGAATTTATCTCGAGAACTACTTTTTGTAACTCCAAATTTTTCAAAAGATTTGTAGCCATGGCTATTATATCTACATCTCCCATTGGACTAGCATTGCCGAAGTATTCAAAATTAATCTGGCTAAATTGTCGCTGTCTTCCCTTCTGAGGTCTATCATATCTAAATACTGGCCCCTGAGAAAACAATTTTATCGGCAGGCTATCACTCAACTCCGAATGATTTAGAATAGCCCTAACTATGCCAGCCGTAAACTCTGGTCTAAGGCTCAAATAGTTGTCACCTTTATCTTTGAATTTGTAAATCTCCTTCAGCACTACATCTGAAGTATCTCCCAGATTTTTTTCAAAAACATCGCTAAACTCGAATATGGGAGTCATAATTTCTTTAAAATTATATAACTCAGAGATCCTTCTAGCCGTATATACGATATAATTATATCTTAGTATATCTTCACCGAAGAGGTCCCTTGTTCCTCTGACTAATTGTAGAGACATATCAACAGTATATTAATATATTATTATGGGTAATTAAAAGCCCCTCCAAACCGCCTAAGCTCGGAAGAAGCAACGAATAGCTATTTTAGCGGCTAAATCAATAGCAGGGTCTCACATCTTTCTGAAATGTGAAAGCTGGAATGGTAAGCCCTTTGACCAAGTTTAGAGACTGCCTTAGGTTTCACCACTTTTTCTAGGAAGGCCACCAGCGCCGGCACTGCCACTGGTTTTTTCCTTAATTCTTGCCGACTTACCTCTAAGTTTTCTTAGATAGTACAGCTTTCCCTTTCTCACGGAGCCTTTCTTCATAATCTCTATCTTCTCCACTAGAGGCGAGTAGAGAGGAAACTTTCTTTCAACTCCAATGTTATGGCTTATTTTTCTAACGGTGAATGTACTACTAAAATTGGCTTTACTTCTTTCTTTGGAAATTACAATCCCCTCAAAAATCTGGATTCTGCTAGAATCACCTTCTATTATTCTGTAGCTAATTTTCACCAAATCACCCGGCGCGTAGTCGGGAAAATTTTTACTCAGATCCCTAACTTGTCTAGAATTAAAATCATCTACAAAATTCACCATGGAAACTCTCCTACTCAACAAATTCTATTATAGCCATGGGAGCATTATCCCCCGCTCTAAAACCGTATTTCAATATTCTGGTGTAGCCACCATTTCTACTAGCAAAACGCTCAGCCACACTACTAAATAATCTGGACACCGAATCCTTGTTCTTCAGG
>JAITAR010000073.1 GCA_031284025.1 Rickettsiales bacterium
CTGTTTCCTGGCTAGTTTTGTCCATCATTTCTTGACACTGTTTTTTGATTTGCCTGATTAAAAACCAAAGAGACATTAGAAATTAATGAACCCAACTTCTATTGCTGCAACAGAAAAAATAAAAAAAGCAGGCCAAGTTACATTCATCAGATAACAGTTGACCCTAGAAATTTTAGAATTATAGTGTGCACACATTACTGTATCGATTAGATTTTACTAACAATGCTTTGTGCAGCCGCGTAGAAGTTCTCGTTAAATTTTCTGATTCCCGACGGATTGGTGGAGGGAGTGGAGTGTGTTTTAGAGAATCTAATTGGTATAGGGAGTTGTTTATGTTAAAGTTAGATGAAGTCTCAAAAGTTTTCGAAGGGAAGACGATTTTCGAAAATATAAGTTTTATTCTAAATGATGGTGAAAAGCTGGGTCTAATTGGTAGAAATGGTTCCGGTAAGTCTACGATACTCAAAATTATCGCGGGTAAATTGCCCTTTGATGGCGGAAATATCATAACCTCGAAAAATTATCGCATAGGATACCTCGAGCAGCATTTATTATTTAGAGAAAAAACTCTGCTGGCAGAAGCATGTCTCGCACTGCCAGACTATAGGAGTGATAACTACTGGGAAGCTGAAAAAATATTACATGATATGGGTTTTTCCACCGAAGATGCGACTAAAGCTCCGGAAGAATTTTCCGGCGGCTGGCAGATGAGATTGAATTTTGCTAAGCTGCTAATATCCGAACCAGATCTGCTACTACTCGACGAGCCAACTAACTATCTTGATATTCTGTCTATTCGCTGGCTAAAAAAGTTTTTGATCAGTTGGAAAAAATCTCTCATAGTCGTAACCCATGATAAGAACTTTCTAAACGAAGTTACAGAATGCACAGTGATTATCCACAGAGGAATATCCAAGAAAATCATTGGCCATGCGGATGATATGTACAGACAGATACGAGAGAAAGAGGAAAATTATGAAAAAACACGTATCAATGAGAATAAAAAACGGGAACAGACTCAAAAATACATAGACAGATTTAGATATAAAGCTACTCTAGCTACACGGGTACAATCTAAAATAAAAATGCTGGCTCGACAGGATGAAAAGCAGGAATTATCATCTATAGATAAACTCGAGTTTGAATTTGCTTACAAAAATATTATTTCCAATAAACCCTTTGTGGAAATAGCTAATTTAAAATTTGGCTATGAAAATGGCAAAACCTTGATAGGAAATCTATCCTTTAAAATTGAAAAGGGGGACAAAATATGTGTTGTAGGCAAAAATGGCACCGGTAAATCAACTTTGCTCAGGCTTATAGCAAATGAACTTAGTCCGAATGCCGGTAAAATATCCTTCTGTGGAGGAATAGGCATAGGGTACTTTGGCCAGATGAATATTGGTAGACTTAATCTGGAAAATAGTGTAGAGGAAGAGCTATCGTCTGTGGATCCTAAAATCCATAGAAGTAAAATTTTGAATGTGGCTGGTCTGATGATGTTCGGTGGTGACGATCACAGGAAAAAAATAGCTGTTCTCAGTGGTGGCGAAAGAAGCAGAGTACTCCTCGGCAAAATAATATTGCAGCAATGCAATCTGCTGCTTCTGGATGAACCAACTAATCATCTAGACATGGAAAGCTGTGATTCTCTGGCAGAGGCGGTTAATAATTTTCCCGGAGCTAGCGTTACCGTTACCCACGATGAGAGTTTTTTGAATACTGTGGCAAACAGGCTAATTGTCTTTGATGATCAAAAAGTATTTGTTTTTGATAGCGTCTACAGAAATTTCTTAAATGAGATTGGCTACAGCAGTGAAAAATCCTAGATAGTCCCGAGGAAACTGAGTACAAAGTACTGTGCTATAGAACATTTACAGAAATTAGCAGAAACAATGCTATTGCCGTAAATTTCTATAGTATGTTGCATAATCTGTTGAATATTAAGCTTTTTATAATATAAGTTGTCCAGCTAGATTATTTCACTGTGATGATTGTAAGTCCTATGCGTAATTTTTTTGTATTTTTTGGTCTGTTTCTGATCAGGGCCCTGAACAGTACTCTCGGAAGTGAACGTATTTCCGGTATTTTTACTCCTCTAAAGCAGACACCAACGGCTCTTATATTTGATAATCTGTCGAAACCTAGCACATTTAATAAAAACAATAATCTAGTGAGAAAAACTGGATCCTTTCGAGTTGCCATAGGAGAACCTCTCTACATCAGAGGAACAGTTACTGACGCGTTTAATGTTCCTATAGAGGGAGTCATGATAAAAATATGGCAAACAAATGCTACCGGTAAATATCACACCCTTCTGCAGAAAAGTAGCAAGTACATCGATAGAAATTTTCTGATGTCAGGGCAATCAATAACCGATAATATGGGCCACTATGAGTTTGTAACCATATTTCCCGGATTCTACGATGACAGAGCTCCACACATAAATATTATCATTTATCATAGAAAATTTGGTCTCATAGAGACAGAAATATACTTTGAGGGGCATTTCAGAAATAGTGAAGATCCCATATATATGACCTATCCCGATGAAGATCGAAAACAATTAACCGCCGCCGTGCAACAAGTTGATAAAAATAATTTGAAAGCTGGAAAAATTGCCACCTTCAACATTGTATTTAACTGTGTGCAGCAATACAAAAGGTACTGAGGTAGCTACCTCCCAGTACCTTTTCATGGATGATTTTTTCTAGTAGCTACTTCTTGTACAGATTTTACCATTTTCAACTATAATCTTACCCTCAAGATTTAATTTCATTATTATGGAGTTTATCTCATTTATATCCAAATTGCTCTGATCAATCAACTCACCAATATCTATAGGACAATAATCAAGCTTAGAAAGCACTAGCTCTTCGGGTGTGAGCTTTTGAGAATCATCCTCAAGAATCGTCTGCACCTCCTCTTCAATCACAGAGGTATACCCCTCCCCTCCATAGTTCTGCACCAAATCGCTGCCATCGCGATCACCATAGTCGGATTTGCCATTAAATTCTTGAATGCCATCCTGGAAAATCGTATCCTCCGGTATTACGACGGATTCTAGATTCTCTATGATATCCGTTACTCCGGTAACCATGGTAGCTCCCTGCTGTAGAAGCATATTTGAACCAATGTAGTTATTGTCGTATGGATTACCGGGGAATACTAGCACCTCTCTGCCATATTTTATAGCCTGATTAGCAGTGTGAAGGGAACCGGACATCATGCCAGCGCTGATTATAAGAACACCTTTAGAAATACCAGCTATGATTCTATTGCGTATAGGAAAATTCTCTGGCCTTGGTTTAGTATGCAGTGGAAATTCTGAAATTATAAGGCCGTTTTTATCGAGTATTTCATAAAACAGATATTCGTTTTCCTTTGGGTATATATTATCCATGCCACTACCAAGAACAGCTATAGTACCATTTTCCAAAGAACCCACATGACTACCAGAATCAATGCCTCTAGCTAAACCCGATACCACCACATAGCCATAGCTAGAAACCTCCCGAGAAATTTTTCTCGCAAAATTAAAGCTGTTCACCGAACAACTTCTAGAGCCAACTATGGCCAGCTTTCTCCCGTTGTTCAGCAGATCCATGTTACCAAGACAGGTCAGGGTTAGCGGAAAGGTACCCGTACTTTTCAAATACGGCGGATATTCTCTATCCAAATAGGTTATAATTCTCGCTCCCAACTTGTTACAGTCATCAATTTCCTCGTAAATTTTTTCTTCGTTGCACAATTTTATATTTTTACCGCCAATGTTATCAAAATTTCTAACTATACCCTCTATCGTATGGTACCTAGCCAAAGATCTGTGAAACAATATGTCTGTAAAACCTTTAGTTCTAGACAGCCTGATTATACTAAAATTGAATTTTTCCCTATCCATATCAAATGCTGCACCTCCACTCTGCCAATTTTTCTTCAATCCCTTAAACTAATTATAGCAGATAAACGGATCGGTTGCAACTGTGTGATAATATATCGTAAATCCCACATTTAATGTTCTGACAATTGCCACATGTGAAACTACTGTCAACTAATGTAACCATCGGCTAGCTAAATTCAGTGTGGTGACTAAAAATAGTCCTGATCTTTTTTTCCTAGTCACTTGCAATTACAGAAAAGCATATTATGCTCTGTCCATAGTTTTTAATTTTTTAGGAGAAGGATAACTTTGGCTAAACTGACAAATTTTGTTTTCCATTCTAGTCTGGCGATAGCTATTATTTTTAATATCGTAGCGGTGGGCAGGGCCAAAGCTGAAGATGTGAATAATTTTGGTGCACTGCAAGGGGCCATTGGCAATGATGGCAAAAATTATTTAAATGTAAAGCAAGACATACCCTTCACCAATGAAATAGCAATCAATCGTAGCAACCTCACCATCTCCGGACCGGGGGGGGGGGAAGTCAAATTAGATGGCAGTGAGCAGCATAGATTTTTTACCATAGGAGAAAATTTAGAAAATATTTCACTGAAAAATCTGCATTTCAATGGAGGCCATGATAATAGATTGGGACTCATTAGTGGTAACTCTAATTCGGAGGCAGGCGGCGGGGCCATTCATCTGAAAAGAGGAACTAAAATTATCCTAGAAAATACTACCTTCAACAAAAATCAGGCTGGATTATTTGGTGGAGCTATCCGTTCCCGAGGAGCGGAGGACAGAAAAAATACTTTAGAGTTAAAAGGAAAAACTATCTTCAATGGCAATGAAAGCACAGAAAATGACAGTGAAGGCGGTGGCGCCATCTATGGTGAATATTCCAATATGATTTTTGGAGAAGTAATTTTTGAAAAAAATAAGTCCTATGGGTGTGGTGGAGCCATCTATGTACTTAATTATGTCGTCATGACCTTCGGTGAAAAGGCTACCTTCAGTGACAATGAAAGTTCTAATGGTACTGGTGGAGCTATCTGTGCTTATGACCATTCATCACTGACCTTCGGCGGAGAGGCAATTTTCACAGAAAATAGTTCTGTCGGCAATGGTGGAGCCATCTTTTCCTCGGGAGAGAATGCCACTAACAAAAATATTTTGAAATTTGAAGGAAATGCTTCCTTTGTGAGAAATAGCGCCACTGAAGGCGGCAATGGTAATGGTGGAGCCATCTTCGTTGAAAATTCATCACTAACCTTTGGAGGACTAGCAACCTTTGAAAACAACAGAGCAAGA
>JAITAR010000092.1 GCA_031284025.1 Rickettsiales bacterium
ATCTGGACACCGAATCCTTGTTCTTCAGGATTGACATAGCTAGTCTCCTATTACTCATACTTTTCTCTCTTCTAGCCAAAGTGATTATCTTTTCTACAAATGGCCTCAGTTCCTTTGCCTTTGGCAGGGTGGTATTTATCCGTCCAAATTCTATCAGTGAATTAGACATGTTTACCAACATAGCTATCCTGTGCGCTCCTGTACGGCTAAATTTTCTATGACTTATTCCGTGTCTCATCTCTAACTCTCCCTTGTCCTATTTTTTCTTTCTATCATCAATTATCCTATCCCGGGGAATCCAATCGTCGCCGATCTTCATATCAAAACTCAGTCCCAGCGCTCTCAAATTCTCCTTCAGTTCGCTGAGTGACTTTCTGCCAAAATTAGGCAGTCTAAGCATTTCGGATTCATTTTTTCTTACTAAATCGCCTAGATACATAATTCCCTCGCTAAGAAGACAGTTATAGGATCTGACAGAAAGCTCCATTTCGTCAATTCTCTTATTCAGCTTGGAGTCCAAATCCTCAGTCATCACCGTACCATTGGTGCCGTAGCCACTCCTACCGAAATCATTGCCACCGGTGCCAAAATCTAGAAAAACATTCAGCTGTGTCTGCAAAATCTTTGCAGCCACACTTATAGCATTTTCAGGCTTTATAGTCCCATTGGTTTCGATCTCTATAATCAATCGATCATAGTCCGTCTGCTGTCCCACCCTAGCGTTTTCCACCATATGGGTAACATTTCTGATGGGACTAAACAGTGCATCCAGATAAATTGTTGAGATTTCTTTACTGCTACTATCTCTCTTACCTTCAGCGGTCGAATAGCCGGCACCGTATTCTACATTCATTTCAACATTTAGATTCACATGACTATCCTCCACATGACAAATAACCAGATTTGGATTCAAAATCTCTACTCCATTGTTCAGTTCGATATCTTTGGCGTATATCGGTCCTTTCTTGTTGAGCTTTAACTTAATGATTGTAGAAGAAGGGGTTGGCTTATTTATTATGAGTGATTTTACATTCATAATAATATCGGTGATGTCTTCCCTTATACCACCGATGACACTATACTCATGAAGCACACCGTCTATCTTTAGAGAGGTGACAGCAAAACCTCTAATAGAAGACAGCAGAATTCTTCTAAGAGAATTTCCAAGAGTTATGCCATAGCCTCTTTCCAGAGGTTCCAGAACAACAACCGCCCTTCTCTTATCCCTGTCCTTATACTCTACATTCACCAGGTTCGGCACAATCAAATCCTTCCAATTCTCCTGCAAAATAGCCATATCTATCCTATTTAATTTTACATTCTTCTTCTCTTCGGAGGTCTGCAGCCATTATGTGGATAATACGTACTATCCACTATGGCTATGATTGAGACCCCACTCCCCTGCAGGGCTCTCAAAGCTGCCTCCCTGCCAGAACCTGAGCCCCTCACGACAACCGTGGCCGTTTGCAGACCAAATTCTTTGGCTTTTTCTATAGCATTGTCAACCACAACCTGTGCAGCATAGGGGGTCGATTTTCTAGATCCTTTAAAACTCATCTTCCCCGAAGATGACCAGGCAATCACATTACCCTGCACATCGGTCACAGAAACCATCGTGTTGTTGAATGACGATAAAATATTAATCACGCCAACAACTATGTTTCTCTTCTTTTTTACGGAGGAACCTCCTCCCTTCCTGGTGTGCGCCTTCTCTCTACTATTATCCTGTACCATAAGGTGTCCCTATTTCTTTTTAGCCGCTATTGGAACTCTTTTACCACGTTTGGTCTTGGCATTATTATGAGTTCTTTGGCCTCTCACCGGCAACTTCTTGACATGTCTAATTCCTCTATAGCAGCCAAGTTCCACTAATCTCTTAATGTCAGAGTGAATCTTTCTCCTAAGATCACCCTCAACTAGACATACGGCTGAGTCACGATTCTCAGCAACCTGCCTATTTATAAGATCTCTCACCTTGACCAGAACTTCATCCTCAATCTCACTAGTTCTTAGTCTTTTATCTATTTTTAATTCATCGCAGATACTTTCAGCTCTACTCCTACCTATGCCGTAGACATAGGTCAGCGCAATCACAAATCTCTTATTTATGGGTATATTAACACCCGCTATTCTAGCCAACTACAACCTCTTCTTTTTAGTGTTTTTTCAGTAACTTGCTCAAAATATCTTCAATTTCCTTGGAGATCTCTTGAACGTTTTTTAGGGCATCGATGGAATAAATCAAGTCTTTTTCATCATAGTACCCTATTATCTCTTTCGACATTTTATCGTACAAATCCAACCTTTTAATTATTGCATGAATATTACTATCATCATTTCTGATCAGGAAATTGGTGGACCCACAAAAATCACAGATACCATCAACCCTTGTATTATCGTAGAACTTATTGTACATTTTGCTACAGCTGCTGCACTCAAACCTGCCCAGCATTCTCTTTAGTACCACATCTCTCATTATTTTAAGAACTATAACTGCATCTACCGCCGATTCACCCAAAAACTCGTCCAATATCCTGGCCTGAGAAATATTTCTTGGAAAACCATCTATGATAAAGCCATTTTTGCAATCATCTTTAGCCAGTCTTTCCTTTAGCATGCCAAAAATTAGCTCATCATCGATGAGGCCACCACTTGCTATAGTATCATCTATGTGTCTAGCTAATTTATCATTATCCTTAGCCTTTTCTCGCAACAGCCAACCCGTAGACACTACGGGTATGCCATAGCGCCCAGTTATGAAAGCACTTTGGGTACCCTTACCCGAACCGGCTGGTCCAATAAAAATAATTCTAAGCATTAGCCTCTCATTTGGTTAATATTTTTCTTCTTCTATTAACGCTGCTATATTTTTCTGAAAATATGTACGACTGAAATTGAATTATTAGCTCGATGACAGTATTAATGACAATCAAAAAACTCGTACCACCCATAGATATTAGGGCAGCGTACCTTCTAAAGATAACGTCCGGCACTATACAGACTAATATGAGGTATATAGATCCTATCAGAGTTAGTCTGTCAACTATTAAATTGAAGTGTTCGGCTGTATTTTTTCCAGGTCTCACGCCAGGAATAAAACAATTGCTCTTCTTAAGATTATCGGCCAACTCTTCTGTGTTGAACACTATCTCCGAATAAAAAAATGAAAAAAATACCACCGTCACAGCGAATAATACGGAATAGAGCAAGCCTCCCTTACGTATATAGGGAGATATCTTTATTGCCAGCGATGGCTTGAAAAATTGCATTATGCCCAGCGGAAACATCAAAACAGAACTCGCAAATATTGGGGGTATAACTCCTGATATATTTATTTTAAGTGGTATATAGGAGTCATCGTTTTTTATTCTAACTAGATTTCTATTCGGATATTGTATTCGAACGTTCCTAGTAGCTTTTTCCATATAAACTATGAAAACAATCAGAAAGATCAGAAACATGAATATAAGTAGACCTACAGAGTATCTGGTGGATTTCGCGATTTGCACAATTTTCATTAGATTGCCAGGCAGTTCAGCGACGATTCCAGTGGTTGTTAACAGTGAAATTCCATTTCCTATGCCCTGATTAGTTATTCTATCGCCAAGCCACATGAGAAACATAGTACTACCAAGCAGTGTGAATATGGTAGTAAACAGAAACATCTTAGAATTACTTATGAAGGCGGACTGCTCCAAATTTGAAAAACCATAATATATGCCTATTGCCTGGAAACAACCCAAAAAGAGAGTCAGATATTTAGTGTACTGATTCAATTTTCTTCTGCCAATTTCGCCCTCCTTTCTCAACTCCTCAAAATTTTTATATACAGAGGTCATTAGCTGAATCATAATAGAAGCAGTTATATAGGGCATTATGTTAAGAGAAAATATACTCATCCTCTGAAAGGCTCCACCAGAAAAGGTGTTTATCATATTAAATATAGAACTGGTACTTTTACCAAAAAATTCCCCAACTATTTTACTATCTATCCCCGGCAGTGGGATAAACGTACCAATTCTGTAGATAAGTAGAATAAAAAGAGTGAACAGTATTCTATTTCTTAATTCAAGATTCATCTCGCTTGCTAACCTCCACTAAATATTTTTGAGCATTCTTTGAAGCTTTTTCGACTTCTATTTTAAACGCTATATCGATGGGCTTTTTACCCATTATCAGTTTAACTTCTTCATTTTTTTTAACAACTCCCATATTCACAAGAACACTTTTGGCTATAAGTCCATTAGAATCAATCTTGCCGCTCGAAAGAAACTCCAAGATTTTATCCGTAGTTACTATTCTATATTTCTTCCTAAAGACGTTGTTAAAACCTCTCCATGGCAATCTCATGTATATTGGTGCTTGCCCACCTTCAAAACCTTTTATGGCCGCACCACTTCTAGCCTTTTGCCCCTTATGGCCTCTGCCGGAGGTTTTACCTTTACCAGAGCCGATACCCCTTCCAACTCTCTTTTTCGGCTCATTAGCAATTCTTGACAATTCATTGAGCTTCATAAATTTTACTTCAAATTAACTTTAATCATGTGAGACACCTTTAGCAGCATGCCAAATACATCTCTGCTGCACACAACTTCCACCACCACGCCTATTTTCCTCAGACCTAGACCCTTTAGCGTATCTCTCTGCCTTTTAGTTATTCCTGGCTCTCCCCCTGTACGCTCTACCACAATCACTCTATTATCTAACTGTTCGAATTTTGGCAACACGAATTACTCCTTTCTATTCTCATGGTTATCAGCGGCAACGTCTATTTCAATGTCAGTTTCATCATCTTTAACGTCGTCGACATAGTCCGATGGACTAACTTCCTCAAGGATATCTTCCTCCCGAGTATCTTCCTCCCGAGTATCTTCCATTTCCATTTGATCGGAATTTTCAGGGAAACTTTCAAAATGGCCAGTGTCCACGCTAGCCTGAATTATAATTTGTTCTTCACCATTCTCCACCTCAACAGTCGCCGTATTCCCCATTACATTTTCATCGTCTAATGATGCATTTTCCGATGAATTTTCAACATCATAGCCACCACCGTTAGCTATCATATTCCTTCTTTTTACAATTTCACTGATATGTTTGGATCTCCTATCGGCGACACTTTTCGGAGAATTCATATTCCTTAGCGCTTCAAAGGTAGCTAGAATCATTCCGTAGGGATTATTAGTGCCGAGAGACTTAGAAACTACATCCTGAACGCCCAAACATTCGAATATGGCCCTCATTGGACCTCCAGATATAATGCCGGTGCCGGCCACAGCCGGCCTCATGATAACATGACCACGCCCAAATTTTCCCTCGCAATCATGATGTATTGTTCTGCCCTCCTTCAGAGGAACTCTAATCATAAATCTCTTAGCATTCTCCAGAGCCTTATTTCTAGCATCAGTTACCTCTTTAGCTTTACCGGTACCAAAACCGACTCTGCCCTTACAGTCACCAACTACCACTAGAGCTGCAAAAGCTAATCTTCGGCCACCCGTCGTGGTCTTGGAAACCTTATTAACACAGATCAACTTTTCTACAAGGCTTACTACTTCTTTGTTACTTCTATACATGAATCTATCCAATCACTATTCACACTAAAAATTTAGACCGCCACTCCTAGCGGCCTCCGCCAAAGATTTTACCCTTCCAATGTACATATAGGGCCCTCTGTTAAAAACTACATCGATCACACCCATCTCTTCAGATCTTTTAGCAAGTTCTTCACCCACCACCGCTGCTATTTCAACACCTTTTTTACCACTAATCCTATCGGCCACAGTTTTCATTTTAGAGGACACCTGAACGAGAACTTTTCCTTTCAAATCAACTATCTGAGCATAGATATTTTTGTTACTCCTAAAAACACTCAGGATTGGCCTCCCGCTCCTGTTATGACTTTTAATCCTATAGGCACTTCTGTTTTTTCTTCTATCGGTCAATTCTTTTTTCATAGCATGTCCTATTTCTTTTTACCCTCTTTCCTAAGGATAATCTGATCCTTATACTTTATGCCTTTATCCTTATAGGGTTCGGTGGTTCGCATTGAAATTATCCTCGAGGAAAAATTACCCACCGCTTCTCGGTCATCCCCCTGCACCACTATAAAATTAGGCTTTTCAGGAGTAACGGTTATGCCAGAGGGAATTCTAACTACTATATCATGGCTGTAGCCGAGACCGAGAATTAGAAAATCCTTAGCCACCGCCGCTCTATAGCCAATGCCGTTGTACTCCAGAATCGTTTTAAAACCTTCAGCCAGCCCCGTGACCATATTATTAAGATTACTTCTATGCAGTCCCGAGAAAACTACACTCTTTGAAACATTAGGTTTTTCTTTTATAGACAGATTTCTGTCCTCCAGAAAAACCTCCACCATATTTCCAAAATTATAGGTTTTAACTCTGCCGCTTTTCTTGAAAGTTATCACCGTACCCTCTATGGTCACCTCAATGTCCTTCGGAATCTTTATTGGTAATTTTCCTATTCTACTAGTCACAAAACCCCACCATCAAAATATTCTTAGTAACAATTCGCCCCCAGTATTGAGACGCTTAGCATCGTAGTCGGTTATCACTCCCTTTGGGGTAGACATAATGATAATCCCCAAACCATTATAAACAACGGGAATATCCTCCGCCTTAGAATATACCCTCCTGCCGGGCTTAGAAAGCACCTCAATTTCTTTAATAACCGGTTGTAGGCCATTGTACGCCAATACTATTTCTATAACATCAAAACTTCCGTTATTGTCAACCTCAAAATCTGCAATGAAACCATCTTTCTTTAAAAGCTCCAGTATAGCCAGTTTCAACTTAGAGCTTGGAGTAATAACTCTCTTTTTCCCGGACATTTGTCCGTTTTTTAAACAGGTAACCAGCTGA
>JAITAR010000111.1 GCA_031284025.1 Rickettsiales bacterium
AGTTTACGGTTGTTTCCTCCATTCAACAGACCTGGTGCATTTTCGCTAGGTCCAGAGATGACTATGTCACTGTAGTTGATCACTGGTCCATCGGCGGTGAAATCTATAGTATTTTTTATGGCTATTTCTGTTTTTCCATCACTTATGGCGTTCTTTAGCTGATCAAAATCATTCACATCTTCAGCTTTGGCCCTGCCCACCGCTACGATATTAAAAATAATAGCTATCGCCAGACCAGAATGGAAAACAAAATTTGTCAGTTTAGTCATAGTCATCCTTCTTTATCATTAAATATGATAATAATTGGAGAGTAGCATACTTTTTTTAAGTTACAAGAAGATTTTTAAATATAACAGGAATTGCTTCCAAGCAATTCCAAAAATATTGGAATCGATTAGGTTGAATTTCTAAATAAATGTTTATATTAATGTGTCATACTGCCGTACCTTTCTACGTCAGTTTTTAAGATGTCACCTCACTAGTGGCGGAGGGTGTCGGGTGCGTAGCTCAGTTGGTAGAGCAATTGACTCTTAATCAATGGGTCAAGGGTTCGAATCCCTTCGCGCCCACCATATTTTTTGGTGATCTGTGTAGATGAAAGATTCAAGTTTTAAAAAAGAGCTCGTATGTTTTTGTTTTTTATTTAAAGGTAAAAAAATAAATTCTGTGTATTCCAATATAGAAATAACTGCAACTCTGGGAACAAAGGTAAAAGTCATTTTTGATGAGTTTTCTTGTGTCTGTGTCGTTGAGGGGAATTTAAGATGTTAAAATCATTGGCGTGGCTAGCAGTTTTTCTATTGCCGGCTATGGATGTAAAAGCAAAACTGGAAATAGAGGAAATTGGTAACTATTTTCAAGTTATGATACCAACCTACGCAATGGGTATGGCTGTGAACGAATCCAACTGGGATGCGGCAAAACAGTTTACATACAGCTACCTGTCTATGCAGGCAACTACCCAGCTGCTAAAGGCTACTGTCAGTGAAAAGCGACCAAATTACAGCGAAGGGAAGGCCAAAGATTCCTTCCTCAGTGGGCATACAGCAGCTGCCTTCAGTGGAGCTACCTTTATTCACAGAAGATATGGAATTGAACAGGCTATAGTTCCGTATCTCATGGCCGTATTCACTGGCTATTCACGAATACAGGCAAACAAACACTACCTTCACGACGTGTTAGCTGGAGCTCTAATGTCCAGTTTGTATACCTGGATTTTCGTAGATAGAAAAAGCAACATAACTGTGCTGATCGATGGCAAGGGCATAGCACTGTCGTACAATCTTAGCTTTTAATAAATACTTCCCAGAGCCCACACTCTTTTTCCTGGCGCTCCCCATTTGCCGATGAGAGTGCCATTTTCTACTTTTTCCCGGTTGCCTTTCTCTGTAGATTTAACTTCTTTCTATTGAGTCTTTTTAGAACCTCCATAGTTATGTCGTCCTTTTCGCTGTAGTACAAAATTACTTGCCTGCTAAGAATGATGGAGTAGCTACTGTATTTTTCCTCCTTTATTAGCTCGGTTGTTATATTTCGCAGCTCTCTATCTATGATAGCCACTGCCACATTCAATTTGTTTTGCAGAAGTGTCACCTTATCCTTTGCCTCCTCCTGCAATTTCATGTATCTCTCCTGTAGCTTTGCCATTTTTCCCCTCATAGCATCTTCAGAGAGAATTGATACCTTGGTTCTCAAATCTTCATCTTCCTCCTTCAGCTTCATCATCTTTAATTCTAGCTGTTTTTCATTTGTTAATCTTTCCTCTTCTATATTTTTTTTAAATTCACTAAAACTTTCTAGACCATCCATTATTTTTTCTACGTCAACGATAGCTATAGTAGCAATGTTAGATATATCGTTTTCTTTCCCTTCGGCAAAAGATCGCAGATCATGTCCACCAAGAGAAGCCAAAAAAAGTAGGGAAAATAAAAAAAAATTAAAAAATTTACTATTTCTCATATATTAATAACCTATAGGATTAGAAATTATTTGCCACCTCCTCAAGAGAGGAAGGTATACCGCTAAACTCTCTAGGGGGAGATTGTAAGCATCGTTTTAGAAAAGTAAATATAGAGGCACCAGAAAAATTAGTTTGGGGCGTGACAAAATTTAAAAATATTTTATGAAAAAATAACCGAACAATAAATGTTAAAAAATCTCTTTTATAAACTTTTATGAAATCTTTATATTAATTTTCCCAACATCTGCCAGTTATGGACATATTTATTCTATTAACTTCACCAAAGATTGTCGCTATTTTTCCAAGATAATATGCTATTGAAAATAAAAATAGCTTTTTTATCATTTACCTCCGTAGAATTAATATTCTTTTTATAAACAATTAAATACACAGAATTTGGCAAATAACGAACTTAGGATCAATGATCAAATTAAAGCAAGAGATATAAGGCTCATTGATAGCAGTGGTGATATGGTGGGAATTGTATCTTTGGCAAAGGCCATGAACATGGCTACGGCGGAGGGGTTGGATCTAGTGGAGATATCGCCAAATGCCGAGCCCCCAGTTTGCAAGATAACGGACTACGGCAAGATAAGGTATCAGACGCAGAAGAAGGTAGCAATAGCTAAGAAAAAACAAAAAGTTATCGAAAATAAAGAAATTAAATTATCGGCTAACATTGCCCAGGGCGACTATGATACTAAGATGAGGCAGGCCAGAGGGTTTTTCGAACATGGGAATAAGGTTAGGTTTTCTTTTCAGTTCAGAGGTAGAGAAATAATTCATGCTGATCTAGTGAAAGAAATGGCAAAAAAAGTCATAGAGCAACTCAGTGACATTGCAAAAGTTGATACGGCTCCTCAGATGGAAGGAAAAAAATTATTTTTTGTTATGATTTCATCGCTAAAGAATAATACGAAGAAATAACAGATAAATATATTAATATACATATACAAATAAACATTGGTGATACTTTGTATGAATATGAAAAAACTTATTGTTACCGGTGGCCGCAGATTAAATGGGAATATTCATATATCTGGCTCAAAGAATGCCTCGCTGCCAATATTAATGGCTTCTATTCTTATAGAAGGAAAATCGGAATTGTACAATGTGCCATCGGTGCTAGACATCTCCACCACCGCAGAGCTATTGAATTATCTGGGAGCGTCCGCTGAATTTGTAGTTAGTAAAAATGGTGGTGAAAATGTATTTACTGTCGACACATCTAATATTAATACGGTAGAGGCTCCCTATGATATAGTCAGCAAAATGAGAGCATCCTTTTGGGTCCTGGGATCACTCCTCGGTAGATTTGGAGAAGCAAAGGTTTCATTGCCGGGAGGCTGTACCATAGGTCCCAGACCATGTGATATTTATATAGATGCCCTGGGGAAAATGGGTGTTGATTTGAACATGAGCAATGGTTACATAATTGCCAAAGCCAAAAATAGAAAGTTAAAGGGAGCAGACTTAACACTGAGACTCCCATCAGTTGGCGTTACCCATAACACAATAATGGCTGCCTGTCTGGCAGACGGAGTAACGACTATAAGAAATGCGGCCAAGGAACCGGAGGTCGTTGATCTGTGTAACTATCTGGTGAATGCCGGCGCAAAAATAGAGGGCTTTGGTACAGATACCATAATGGTCAATGGAGTGAAAAAGCTCCATTCGAATCACTATAGAGTTATCGGTGATCGAATAGAGGCCTTTAGCTATATTATGGCGGCGGCGGTAACTTCCGGTGACATCACCCTAGACGGATTAAATTTTATGGATTTTCTAGATAGGCCGATAAAAATTCTCAGAAAAATGAAATTACCTCTAAGAAAACTTGGAGACGACAGAATCCGGGTACACTGTGATAGAGAATTGAAGCCGGTGAATATAGTTACTGAGGTCTATCCGGGCTTTTCAACTGATTTGCAGGCACCAATAATGGCTCTTCTGGCCGTAACCCGTGGAGAATCCAGAGTGCGGGAAACCATATTCGAAAACAGATTTATGCATGTGCCAGAATTAAGCAGATTGGGTGCTAATATAGCTATAAATGGCAATGAGGCTACAATAAACGGAGTGGACAGTTATTCGGGAACCAATGTTATGGCATCGGACATAAGGGCTGGCATGGCATTGCTAATTGCTGCGCTGGGAGCAAAGGGAAAAACTGAAATTAGCAGAATATATCACATAGAGCGTGGCTATGAGAATTTTATTGAAAAATTAAGTTCCTGTGGTGCTGAACTTGAACTAGTCGATGATAAACTGTGCCGTTGAAGTTCCATGGCATGCAGAAAAGAGTATTAGGATCCAGCAGGAAAAGTGATCGGTGTCGCATTTCAAGGTAACTGTTTACAATTAGGAAAGAGCATATTATTATTTATCTAGGTTTTAAATTTAAAATTTAAAGAAGGATGACTATGACTAAACTGACAAATTTCATTTTTCGCTCTAGTCTGGCGATAGCTATTATTTTTAATATCGTAGCGGTGGGCAGGGCCAAAGCTGAAGATGTAAATAATTTTGTTGAACTGAAGGATGCTATCAACAATGTTAACAAAAATTATATAAATATAAAACAAAACATACTTTTTGACTCTGGGATGATAGATATTACACGAGGTAATCTGACCATCTCTGGATCGGGGGGAAATAAAGTCAATTTAGATGGAAAAGGTACCAGTAGATTTGTGGCAATAAGAGAAAATTTCCAAGATATTCGACTGGAAAATCTGCATTTCACCAAAGGTAATGTTTCTAATCTTAACGAACCTGGTGGTGCAGCCATCTATCTGGATGGAAAAACAAAAATTA